>JAJCYX010000332.1 GCA_029262715.1 Chloroflexota bacterium | reverse complement strand
ACATGATCCAGAGCCATCTGCTTCAGTTGCTCGCGCTTGTGGCGATGGAACCGCCAGCCACTTCAGGCGCCGATGCTCTCAGAAATGAGAAGGCGAAGGTGCTGCAGGCCGTACGCAAGTATGAGTCAGACGACGCTGCCGAGAACTCTGTCCGTGGGCAGTACCGTGGTTATCGGGATGAAGATGGAGTTGCGAACTCTTCAAGCACTGCGACATATGGAGCGATCAGGCTGTATGTGAACAACTGGCGCTGGCAGGGCGTCCCGTTTTTCGTGCGTTCCGGTAAAGCGCTTGCGCAAAAAGAGTCGGAGATCGCTGTCCAGTTCCGGCCTCCACCGCACACGATTTTCGACACGCACGGAGCTGAGGTAACTCCGAATCTGCTTCAGATTTCGATTCAACCACACGAGGGTGTTCACCTGACATTCGAGAACAAAAAGCCCGGAACTCGAATGGGTACCGCACCTGAGAAGTTGAAGTACCACTTTCCTCAGCAGGAAATCAGGGATTCATATGAGCGACTACTGCTGGATGCAATCGAAGGAGATCAGTCTCTGTTCACTCGCAGCGACGAAATCGAGATGTCATGGCAGATCATCGACCCGTTCGTGGAGTCCTGGCAGAACTCGCTGAAATCTCAGCTATTTCCGTATGAAAAGGGGACCTCAGGACCAACTGCATCAGATGAGTTTCTGGGAGAGCACAGAAGCTGGCATCAACACGGATCAGCAGATTGATGAGTGACCTGACTCTACCCGAACCGCCAGATGTGTCGTCGCTTGACCCCAGTTTGATGACGGCATCGGAGTTGCAGTCCGGCCTTGAGCACCTGTTCGGCTGGCTTCAGACGGTGGAAGCTCTTCCAGAGACGTGCTTGAAGCCTCTGGTAGACGATGACACCGTTCAAGATGTGAGAAATGCGGCAAACTTGCTGCTGTCAGAACGACGAGACAGGCATTCTGACGAGACCGCCCCGCGTGGCGGTTAGACTCGGTGCACCTCGCCGAAGGCTGACAGTATGCAGCTTCGAGAGATAGTGCCGACGAGCTTACGGTTTCTCAAAACCGGCACCCAGTCAACACGCCGAGAGAGCATTCGTTTGGCAACAGAAAATGCCGATTCGTGCGGAGCGACTGTCATTCGAGGATGAGATGCGAGCTGTCCTGCGGTAGAAGGACCGTCCATCAGCACGTCGTCTGCGGTAATCATGCCAATAAGGGTGTTATCGGTAGAAATCACCGGCACCGGTTCGCCGTTGTTTGCCTCTACTACCGCTCTCACTTTAGTGATCGACTGGTCGGCATATACGGTCGATACATGAGTTTTCATGATCTGTTCGACATTACCCAGGAACTGAACCGCTTCTGTCATTTGGTAGCCCGATCGAACTTGGTGATGGCTGTACTGGACGAGTCACGAATGACTCGGCAAAGGCAATCTAGACCGACGCCATAGTAGGTAGGTAATCGGAACGGGGCTAAACCAAAGGGATCAGAGGTAGCGAGGCTTCTGGGTCTCGAATCGACGATTTAATCGGCGCATCATGCTGCGGATAATGAGAATTCGGGCTCTCAGTCGAGAGACCGGGTGTAGAGATATCGCTGTCTTACCGCCGCGTTCCTGAGCACGTCACCCGCCTCCGGGCGAGGTTCATAGGTGGCTGTGACCTCTGGTTGGAGATCGTACACCGAATCGATCACTCCGAGTGAGTTGAGTGCCAGCACGGCTGTACCTCGACTTGTCCCCTGGTCTTCAGTGTTGACGACTACAGGTGCATCAAGCGCATCGGCCATTGTTTGTAGCCACCACTGCGAGTTTCTGATCGCGCCGCCGGATGCGACGAATACCAGGTTTTCGGGACGTTCAGGTAGAAGCAGTTCAGCGACAAGGGCGAACCTGAGGCTGACCGCCTCCATCATTGCTTGCACCATGTCCAGTGCCGAGGTCGACGTTCGAATCCCTTCGAATACTCCGGTTGCGCGCGTGGACCATCCAGTTGCTCGTTCACCGGCTAAAAAGGGAAGTACAGTCAGTCCGTGAGCGTCGGGAGAGCGGCCGGTAAGGGCGGCGTCAAGCTCATCGAGTGGTGGCAGACGCAACACTTCCTGTGCCCATTCGATTAGGAGTCCCCCTTCGCTGAAAGCACCGCCCATGAGGGTGGCGTCTCTACCAAGCCTGTAGGCCCAGAGCCCTCTGGGGACGGTTGGTGACTCGTTCTGGGTTAACACGCGCATCGCGCTCGTGGTGCCAACCGATAGCGCAGCACGCTCAGGGCTTGCGCAACCCGTGCCTACGTTTACTGCCGCCCCATCTCCTACCGCTGGATAGAACGGCACACCGCCAAGCTCCGGCCATCGAGACTTGAACTTGTCACAGAGTCCTGTCTGAGGATCACTGTACGATGCCAGTCGAGGCAAATTTTCCAGTGTTAACCCGACGTGACGAATGATCTGTTCGTCCCACTGCAACGTTTTCCGGTTGAGCATTCCACTCCACGATGAAATGGAGTAACTGGCCGCAACGTCCGGTGATCCGAACCACCGTGTGTGAAGGTATGTCGATACGTCCAACCAGCGCGATACCTGCCTGAAAAGCTCCGGCTCGGTTCTCTCTAGCCACCGAACCCGACCAGCAACATACGATGTGTGCTGCATCGCACCGGTCCGTTGATGAACCTCAGCTTCGTCAAGCTCGGTCTTTAGCTGGTCGACATCCCTGGCAGACCTTGTGTCTGCATACGTGTAAACAGGAGTTACCGGGCGACCGTCTGCATCAACGGCCAGAATGGTCGATGCCATGGAGTCCATCGCAACAGCGGCAATCTCAAACCCGCGCCCCCGAGATATCTGCAATACCTGGTCTATGCCCGACTCGACCGCTTCAACAATCCTCTCGACCGGCTCCTCGACTGTGCCGTCGTTTCTTATCACCTGCTCGTGGGCAATCGAGACGTCGGTGCCGTCAATCGAGTTAGCGGCGGAGTCGTACAGTCCGGCCTTAACTGCAGAGGTGCCTATGTCGACTGCCAGAACTATTGTCGACATTTGATTTCTAGCACTGTGACTTTCTGGCACCTGG
>JAJCYX010000331.1 GCA_029262715.1 Chloroflexota bacterium | reverse complement strand
CCGGAGCCGGCAGAACCTGAGACCGAGGTGCCGGTTCCGGGCGCTTGAGTTTAATCGGATGCCAAAAAAGGCCGGGCAGGTTTTCCTGCCCGGCCTTTTCATTTTCGTCTTGTCGTGAGTTCTAGCCTACGCCGAAGTTGCGGGCCAGTTCACCTTCTGTAAGCCAGTAGAAGATCAGGTAGCCGCCGACGATGATGAGGATGCCTGCTGAGATTGAGTTCAGGTAGGGCATAACCCGCCTGATCTGGTTCACCAGCGCTCCCTTGAAGATCGCTATCGAGACCGTCAGCACCATGATGACGAAGGCCATGCCCAGTGCATATGCGACGAACTGAGTGGCTGCTCCGACCACACCATCTGTTGCGAGCGATGCGGTGACGATGCCGAGGAAGATTGGCAGCGTGCAGGAAAGAGATGCTGTTGCGTAGCTGAGTCCGAAGAGGAAGTAGCCCTTCAGGCTCTGGTCTCTCGGGTCGCCGATCTTGCTTGCCGCTGACTGTGCAGCTCCTGTGTAGAGCTTGCCGCCTGCGAACAGATATGCGCCGAGCATCGCCATGATGAAGCCGAGGACGAAGCTGATCCAGGGGAAGATAGTAGCGACTGATCTTGCGCCTGCGGAGACTGTGAGTCCGACGCTTCCGAAGAGGACTACGAACCCGAGGCCGAGCGCTGCGCTGCCGTAGAGCGCCTTGACGAGCTGGCGGCTCATCTGGATCTTGCCCCTGTCGTTGTCTACAACGCCGCTGTCGTCTCCAACGTACATTCCCAGGTATGCAGGCAGCATTACGAAGCCACATGGGTTCACGGTTGCGACCATTCCCGCTCCGAATGCGAAGCCGAACGGTAGCCACACGCCAACGTCACTTAGTGTGCCTGTGGATTCACCCGAGACAGTGAGGAACTGGCCGATGATGCTGTTGCCACCGGGTCCGATGGTGAGCCCGGCTATCAGCGCAGCGGCGATGACGCCAGCTGCTGCCAGTCCGGGCAACCAGAACTTGCCCAGCTTAAAAGCCGGGGGCTGCTCGCTCTGTAGTGTTGCTTGCTGTTCCATTGGAACTCTTGTCCTAACCGTGCGCCTGTTGCTAATTCTAGCCCCGGCCGCTCAACCGTTGTATACGGCTGGCACTCGCCAGTGGAGTGCTTTTTGCGGCATGCTTGTTCGATGCGGGCTCAAGGCCGTTGGTTCTCGATAATTCGTTGAAGATTCACAGATGGTCCTGTTGGCCCGTGCAGAGATTGGGTTCGCAGGTAATCAGGCATACGTTAAGAAGGTGCGAAAGTACGGTTCGCAAACTGGAAAACCGGCTGTGGCGGCTTTACCTGGTTATGGGCACTGAATAGGATGCGAACTACGCCAAATCGTCACAGGCGGATGGTGATCTGCACAGCGATGCGTTTTCACCGTGTGCTTAAGAACAGTTCGGGGAAAAGATGGCCGTCATTGTCGAACTGCCGGATGAGCAGATGTCAATGCTTGCGAAGCGGCTGATTGGCCGTCGGTCGGGCGTGCATGTGGTGGTCGCCGGTGAGTCCAATGGAGCACGAGAGCGCGTGCTGGCCGGCTCTGAACCGCCGCGCAAGATCCTTATCAGGGACTATGAGCGGCTCACCGCTCTTGAGATGTTGGACCTTCTTCACAACGATGTTTGGGCCGTGTTACCTGCCGATTCCGCAGAGGTTGATGCGCGTCTGCGAGATACTGTCGATACCGTGAGGGCGGGTTCTTCGCCGCTGCTGACGGAGTTGGCCGGCGACCGCCATGAGGTGGGGCCGTTTCTAGCTGCGTTGCGAAGCAGGGCATCGGAACGTCGGGTTCGTTCTGGCTCAAGTGCAGATAGCCCGTTGTCGGAGCGTGAGATGCAGATATTGCGGAGAATTTCGCAAGGCGTGACGAGCGCTGAGATTGCTGCCGAGATGGGTTTCCAGCTTCAGACGGTGAAGAACAAGGTGACGACGATTCTGACCAAGACTCAAGCACGCTCACGGACGCACGCGGTGGCGATAGCGCTGGACAAGGGCTGGATACGGGGCGGATAAGCGGCCGCGTGCGGCGTTTTCAGATGATGTAGAGGTAACTATGGGTTAGGCAGTGGCCGTGCTGCCGTTGTTCTCCCTCCCTGCCAGGGAGGGAGTTAGAGGGTGGGTGCCGCGTGCGGCGCTTTCCGGTAGGTCAGGGGCAGCTGCCTAATTCAGGAACAGCTGTGCTTCAACGGTCAGATCCCTCCGCTATGGTCGGGATGACAGACTTCAGCGTCTCATTCTGCAGCGGCCAGTAGCCTTGCTATTGCTCCCAGTGTTACGCCGTCCTTGATCTCATCTCGCTGAACCATGGCGCGCAACTCATTCAGGGTCACCCATTTTGCGTCGACTATGCCCTCACCCGCCTGTAGCGAAAGCTGTGAGCCGTCCGGTTCCGGGACCTCCGCCAGTATCGTGTAGAAGGTATCGCTCATCACTCCCGCAACCGGAAACTGCGTTCCGATCAATTTCGCTGTTGTGGCGATGAGCCCTGTCTCTTCCTCAAGTTCGCGGGTCGCCGTGTACACCGAGTCTTCGCCCTTTTCGATCAGGCCGGCGGGGAACTCCCACACCTCCGCGTCGACCGGATAGCGGTAGATCCTGATGAGCAGATGCTTGCCAGAGGGCGTGCGGGGGATGACCAGGATCGCCCCGGCGCCGGTGGCTGTGTGCAGCCGCACGTAGTGTCCTGTCGAGCCGTCGGGGCGCACTGTGTCATCTTCGTACAGCTTCCACCACGGACTGTCGTAAATCAGCTTTGCGCGTACCCGGCGAGGATGCGGGCCGGCTGGTGCAAGGTCTTTGCCGAGCGGCGCAGTGACCCAGTAGATGGCGAGTGCGGTGATGTTGGTGCCGCTGATCATC
>JAJCYX010000330.1 GCA_029262715.1 Chloroflexota bacterium | reverse complement strand
ACGCTGGCCCGCAGGTAGGCGGAACAGCAATGCCACTACCACCAGCACCATCGGGAGGTTGAGCCAGAACGTCCACTCCCAGGAGAAGAGTTCGGTGATCGCTCCGCCCCAGAGCGGTCCAATCACACCACCGGCTTCGGCGCTCGCTCCAACGAGTCCGTACGCGATTGCGCGGTGCTTGCCATCGACCAGTTCACCGGCTGCGGCAAGCGATATCGGGATGACTGCGCCGCCACCTACCGCCTGGAACACACGTGCTCCAACCATCCAACTGAACTCCGGCTCACGACCGAACAGCCAGCCCGGAAGGTCAGCGCTAATGGCAACGCCAACAGACCCCATGGCGAAGATTCCCATCGCAGCCATGTATGTGTTCCGAAACCCGAATCTGTCTGAAATCCGGCCCATGAGCGGCATGGCGGCTGTGTAGCCAATGAGATATCCCGTGATAACCCATGACGCACGGTCCAGTTCGCTGGCGGCGACTCGTAAGTCGGAGAGCATGTCAGGGAGAATGGTTACGACAACGGTCTGGTCGTCAGCCGCGATGAAGACACCGAAGCAGAGCGGCAGAAAGAGCCAGTACGGTCTTAGAAGGTTTTTTATCCGCTCCATAACTAGATTGGCGGCTCTATGACGAGGTTATCTTCGAATCCTGAGAAACGGATCAACCGGACAAAATCAGCCTCATCATCGGGCTGAAGCACACCTTCGAGCCTGGCACTTTTCAGTAGGAACGACTCCGGGTCGAGTGAGAGTGTGACGTCGAGCTTTTCACCGGGGATCACAGTACCAACCAGTGGCTGCAACGCTTCAGAGGGTACTTCACCGGTGAGCACAATTTGGCCTCCAGAAAGCCCACCACTTGCCGGGTAAGTTGGGTTGGTGGTCTGCGCCAGGACATTTGTCACGAGCCGGACCGGGTCGAGGAAGCTAAACGGGCTGTCTTCAGGAGCGATCGTCGACCAATTGCCGGTCAGTGGATTTGTCATCCATGTCTGGCCTTCTATGACAACGGCGTCGACCTTTACGAATATTCTTCCAAGGTTAGCCTCAGCGCTCACCTTCAGCTGTTCAGGGGTGATGACTGCGCCATCGGCACGCCGTAGGTCCAGTCCGCCATCGAGCGATGTTGTGCCTTCGGGGTGAGTCAGCTCGAACTCAAATTGCGGCACTACTGACATGGCGGCAAGAGCGTTATCGAGTGCCTTTTGCGCCGTTGGTAGTTCTGTGGTCGGCGGGGATGCCTCACTCGAAGTGCAGGCTGCCGCTATCAGTGCGAGCGCGAATATCAGCAAAAGTCCGAAGGCTTTGGCACCATGTCGTTCGCTGACCGTGGATGTGTTGAGTGAGCTCATCGACATTCAATATATGCGGCGAGGAATGGCCGGTCGAGTGTGGGAACGTCACAGCATCTTGCCACTAGCGGTGACTGAAACCGATCCGTCTTATCTCTACGGGTCTGAACAGTCCCGCATGAAGCCGCACTGAGCGCAGCGCAGCTTGCAGTGCAAATTCACCATTCCGGAGTCGCAAACATCGCACGTCGAAAGATCTACGTTGGTCGAGGCCCCTGTCGCAATTTCCGTTTCGATCTCAGGCGTTTGCATGCTCATGAGTTGAGTTCCACCTCCGACTGGTGTTCGGTAGCAGCAGAACTCTAATGTTCCCCTGAAGGTGGGACAGTTGAGGGACGCCAATGCAGAAATGATGTGTCCGTGACGAAACGTAGACTAGCTGGTCGCGATACTAGGGAGATTTTGAATCGAGTTCGGAATGACAGGCTTCTCGAACCTACGGGGTCGATTCGGCTGCCGTCATGACCTGGGGACCTGCCAGCACTTCGGCATCGCCATCAGATCGCTCAAGCGTAACGATGGCGCTTTCATACTGGACGATGTTGTCAGGTAGTTCGAACTCGACGCGCGCCATGCCGGCCTCGTTCACCTGGAACGTTGCAACCGGATCAGGAACACCGTCGCGGACCAGCGATAGCATGTACTGGTAGCCGTCTGGAGCAGGTGGGAGGCTCGACACCAGGAACACCGCAAGATCATCGAAGTTCTTCACGGCAAGCGTGCCGTTGGCTTCAGGTGCCTGTGAACCGCCTTCAAGGTATTCAGGAACCCTGTATTCCTTGTTCTGAGTCACATACGTCAGCCACTGCTGGTCTTTCAGCGCCTGGTTTAGCGCTGCGTTGACAGCGGTCAGGCGGGTAACCTCAGCATCCTGGGTGGCAAACTCAGCATTAATGCCGTCGACTGATGCCCTCAGACCATCGATCTCACCTCGATCGTTCTGAACATCGTTCCTTAGTTGAGTGAGTTCTGAGTCCAGGCGTGAGTTTTCAAGACCGAAGACCAAAGCTATCGCCACTACCGATATCACGGCGGCCGCTGTGCCGGCATATGCGACGCGGGCGGGTTTAAGCAGCACCTGAAGGAAAGGCGTTTTCAGTGGCACAACCGATTGCGCGTCTTCCCGTGCCACATCCATTAGGTGGATATCGCTATCGACCTGTGCAAGTAGCAGGCGGCGAACGCGCGCTGACGGAACCGCATCCTTTGCGAGGATGCGCAGGTTGTCAGTCGCTTCCATATAACGAAGAAGCTCGTCCCGCGCTTCGGGAGAAGATTCGACGAGCGCGTCAACACGAGCCCGCTCGTCAGGTGAGAGGGCGTTTAGGGCGTAACCCGGCAGGTCACCCCACGGATCGGGGACCGTAAAATCAAGACTATCGGGGTCGGTCATACAGCTGCGCTGATCTCACTGTTCAGAGCATTTCGCAGCTTCTTTAGAGCAAGGCGCATCCGAGTCTTAACTGTTCCGAGCGGTTGCCCGGTCTTTTCAGCAATCTCCGCCTGCGTCAGCCCCTTGAAGTAGGAAAGCTCTACTACTTGCCTTTGCTCCACTGGGAGGTCCGCCATAGCATCGCGCACTTTGGCGTACTCAGACTGTGCTACGGCATTTTCGAGCGGGGAGATTTCTGTGGACTCGATACTCAGATGGTCATCTATGTCATCATTTTGGCGATTTCGGTCACGACGGCGCTTGCGAAGCTCGTCGATTGTCCGGTTGTGGGCGATGCTGAACAGCCAGGTTGTGAACTTGCCTTTGGCTGCGCTGTAGCTGCTGCCCCGACGCCAGACACTTAGAAAAACGTCCTGCGTAACCTCTTCGGAACTGACCGGGTCGTTAAGAATTCGGGCTGAAAGCGCGAACACCCGTCTGCCATAACGGTCGTACATATTGGCAAGAGCGTCACGGTCTCCACCTGAGATCATCTCAAGCAGTTCGAGATCTGTTTTATCTTGAAGATCAATCGTCATATTGCGGTCCTCGGGGTCGTGGTCCGGCCACTGGGGACTCGCCGCCCGTGCGTTCCAACCTCGCTAACTGGTTCGCCAATTGATCGTGCGAAATAGGTCTGCACCGGTTGCGGTAAACAGATGTTAACTCATTCCCTCGCGTCAGTTTGTGAAGATTGTGAAGACGCCTGAAGAGTGTTCGGTGTAGAGGGATGTTTCACCGGGAGAAGCTGAGAAAGGAAGTTTGAATGCTCGGAACGATCTGTGCCTGTTCGAGAAGGCTCAGTTGTTCGAATCTGGTGAAGATTGTTTCCGAGCCAACTCTCGAAGTTGGGTCAGGGCATCCTTGGCACGACGGGTATCTGAACCTTCCGGAGCGCGGTCGAGGAACTCCGATAGCGACTCAATCGCCCGATTGAAGTCTCCAACTTCTGCCTGTAGCCGAGCGAGGTCGCTGAGGTTTCTCCAGTTCTCAGGGTCGAGAAGTTGGATTCTCTCCGCGGCGGCCAGCGAGCGCTTGTAGTCCTTTTTCTTAGCGTGGTTCAGCTTCAGGTTGGTAAGAAGACGCCTGAGGGTGGAACGATTGCCGCAGGCAGGGAGAAGCCTGCTGCTTAGTGCGATAGATGTGGATGAAGATGGTTTGTGGCCGCGAATTGCGAGTGCGAGGCACTCTTTTCGTGAAAGCAGCCCGCCGCGATGGTAAGGATCGACGAAGATCTGGTGTTCTCCAGAACCGGCAGCAAGCAGGTAGTGACCTGGCATGCCAATGCCGTGCATCTCGACCCCAATTCGACGGGCGACCTCGCGGTAGATGACGGAGAGCGTTATGGGGATTCCCAAGCCGCGGTCCAGCACTTCATTCACATAGCTGTTGCGGGGGTCGTAGTAGTTGCCACTGTTCCCACGCAGGTCAGCGGAATCGAACAGTACAGAGCGAACCACGTCCAGGCGGTCGTACAACGAGGCATCGTCGGGAAGGCGATTTGTCGCCATGGCCGCAAGGGTGTCTAGTTTGTCGAAGTAGTACCGGTTGTCCAGGGTTGAGTACTCTTCACCGGCGATGAACAGGCAGGCCCCGAATAGGTCAATCTCCGCGTCCCGCCGCCGCACAGTCTGCGCGAAGTTCTCCCTGGCGTGTTCTGCGTGGCTTTCCATAGTGAACTCTGGGTCGGACGCCGGAAAATGGGCTGCGATGGATCTTGCGGGTGGGCCTCTAACTTCACCAATCTCACAGTGACTAACATCCATGCTAGCAATGCCCGTCCCGTGTAGCAATCTGACCTGACGTAGCTGTTGATCCACGGTCGGACCAAATTTGACAGTTTGGGGCGCTGTTGCAAAACTTCACGTTACGGAATTCGCACGAAACGTTGCCAAATTCATAACTTCACATACGGAGATCTGACAAAAGAATACGCGGTGGGGAGCTCGGAACTGCCGGGCTGAGAGGGTGAACGACGCTTCACCGACCCATGAACCTGAACTGGGTAATTCCAGCGGAGGAACTGCGGCCTGTCTGTATCAACCAGAACCGCCAGCAATTCCGCCTGGCGGTTTTTTCGTTCACGGCATCATCTGCTGAACTTGCCCTCGTTCCATTCCCACTGTTGATTTCACGCCGGTCAAAGACGCCTTATGGCAGAGCAGGTAAACATAGCGACCTCGGCATCCGAAGAGTTGGCGACTCGGTCCTCGTCAGGCTTGCGCGTGTCTGGAGTCTCCGGCGGCTATCAAATTGGCCGTGGAGAGCGAGTCGTGGCGACTCGAAACGTGAGCCTGAAAGTTGAGCGCGGCGCGTTTGCTGCCGTGATCGGGCCGAGTGGCTGTGGCAAATCGACCTTGCTCAACGT
>JAJCYX010000329.1 GCA_029262715.1 Chloroflexota bacterium | reverse complement strand
GGTGCCGGTGAAAACGCCGTACGTGGCAAAACGCAGTTCACTGCCGCAGCTCGCTGCCATCACACCGACACCGTTTCTCTTGTTACCTGATTCACCGCCACACTTCCCGGGTGTCCCGGTGCTCCGAACATAGGGCAACCTGCGCATGAGGCTCTGTCTGCGCAATCGCTGTGCTCACCGGTAGGTGTCGGGCCTGGGCTCGACCTGCTGGCGGTCAGTTCTCGCTTCACATCGACAAGATCGACCGACGACCGCGGCTCTGTATGGCCGAGCAGCTCAAGCCGCAACTGTCTTGCGGGCTCGGGTCGGTGCCCCGGCATCACCACAAAGCCACGAGCCTTCTTGGGGACGACGCCCATCGTTTGCAGATCTCGCCAGTTGCTGATCGTGAACCTGCGCCTGTGCTGCATGATTCGATCGGCCGAGATCGGCCCAACGCCCGGCGTGCGCAGCAGAGTCGGTAGGTCAGCGGTGTTGATATCGACCGGGAAATGCCCGGGGTTTTCGAGCGCAATCACCACCTTCGGGTCCTGGTCGAGATCGAGCAGACCCTTCGTGTCGAACGCAAGGCCGATCTCGCTGTTATCGAACCGGTAAACCCGCTTCAGCCAGTCCATCTGGTAAAGCCGATACTCCCGCTCCGAAGGCGTCGGTGCGTGCTCCTCCATCGGCGTGTAGCGCACCGGCCTGAACGGCACGTAGTAGACACGCTTCAGCTTCCAGTCGCCGTAAAGCTGCGTGATGCGGCCGAGGATGTCTGCATCCGATTCTTCGGCAGCGCCAACGATCATCTGCGTCGCCTGCCCAACCGTTTCTCCCGTGCGAGCCTTTGTGAGACGGTCGATCCAGCTCATCGGCGCTAAGATTCCGCGGTTCATGTCCTTCATTGGACTGAGTTGCTGAAGACCGGGGTCGGTAGGCGTTTCGATGTTCACCGAGAGCCGGGTGCCCAGCCTGTGTGCCGCTTCTACGATGTTTTGCTCGGTTCCGGGCATCACCTTGAGGTGGATGTAGCCGGTGAACTTGTGGCGTTTGCGAATAGCCTCGACCGTCTCGACCATTTTTTGCGTGGTGCGAGACGCGCCGCTTCCCATGATTCCCGATGACAGAAATAGGCCGCTCACCATGTTGCGTTCGGCCATTTCGGCGAATGTCTTTGCCAGTTCGTCCACCTTGTATGCGAAGCGGCGGCGGGGCACCCAGTGGCTGTTGGGGCAGAAGTGACAGTCCATCATGCAGAAGTCCGTGAACATCGTGCGCATGAGGGAGATCGTCTTGCCACCCGGCATCGATGCCTTGTAGATGCCCGGCATCGGGTTCTTTTCCTTGCGGGAATACGGAGCCCGGTATGTCCTGCCGTCGTTTGATGGCGTCAGGTCTCGGCGGAACTGGGAAACGGCGGGAGGACGGCCCAGGACATCGTCACCGGCCATCGTGCTGAGGGCCTTGAGCTTGTCGAACCGGTCGGGCTCGGTACTGATCACAACCACGCCGTCACCTCCTCATCCGCCACATGATCCGCCACGTTCACGCTCACAACTAAGACGGAGAGAGTAGCACATATGTTCTAATTGCGGCAGAGGGAATATGGCTGAGTTGATAGCGGCAGAGTGGCGAGATTCTGGTAGCTTGGTCAGCCGTGCCGGCAGAGATGGAGCGTCTTCGTTTCCTCTTACGGCGCATCGAAATCAACGGCGGGGGAGTGGATGGGTCCCGGTGGGCTCCTCGGACTTCAAATCCGTTGTTCCGGCAGCTTCCTGTCGGAAGGAGGGTTCGACTCCCTTGCACTCCCGCCATTTCAAGTTGGATATTTCGAATCCCGACTACGAGACGTAATCATTCACCGACCTTGCCTGCGGATGCCGATTTGGCGTGCGCTCTAAATGTACGCCATTACCGTGTTGGCTCTGACCTGTAACAGCTCATCCTCAGTATCTGGATTGTTGCGGCAACCACTCCAATTCTAAGTTAACTCAGCACCGTACATCTGGCGATGCTGAGTTTGCTAATCAAGCCTGTCACCGCCCTGATGTAAGATGCGGTCGCAAAGTTAAAAAGATAGCTCGTATGTTTGATTGAGAGTCGGGCAATGTTGCGAGCGCGATAAGGGGATCTTCTTGACTGAACATGAAAGTTCAACCGTCTCGAGAAGGCGATTCATGCAACTGGCGGGAGCGTCTATTGCATCACTGGGTCTGGCCGCTTGCGGCTCAAAAATGTTAGAGACTCCTACTGTGGCAGGGCCACTACCCGGCACTGAAACCCCGTTTCCGCCAGTTCCGCCGGATGTAACCCCGCCGGTTCAGCCGAGTCCGGACCCACAACCAACCGCGATGCCGACTGAAGTGGCTGAGAATATGGTTACAAACTTCTCCGCTACTCGAACTTGGATTCACTTCCCGAACTACAACAGAGTTACATGCGACAAGTCGAGCATTGACTATCGGGAGACTGTCAAACCGTTCGTTCTTGACGGTGGAGGTGGAAACACGTTTGAAGTTTTGCCTTCGACGTACTCGGGCGTTTTCCGAGTCGAGTTGATCAAGAAAGCTTGTGACAATCAGCTCATTCGCGACATTCAATTGGAATACTTTGGCCCTCCGCCATCACGATTATGGCTACACCCAGGTTATTCAAGCATGGAGTTCTACCGTGCTGAGGCCCCGCCTACCTTTCCGACACCGCCACCTTTGTCTATGCACTTCTACTATTCGTTAAGACGCGAAACAGGTCAGACGTTCACCGACGATATGGTGTTCGAATACCCCGGTTCTGAGGGTAAGCACACGATCAACATGGAAGGTGGTGCACGAGTCGAAATTGGTTGGTCGGAACAGAGTGGCGAGTTCCGATTACCGGATCGCGTCTTTACCTGGGACTCCTGGTACAACGATATTCCGCAGTACAAAATCGTAGAACGAATTCCTGGGAACGTGGCGTCTGGTTGCTCAGCAGAAGAGAAAGAGCTGAAATACTGGGTTAACAATGACCACTACACAACCTGTGTTTGGACCGAGAATCCAAACTGGCCGTGCGTTTAGGAAGACAGCAGCCTCGGAAATATGTGTGTTTGGGCGCTCCATGTCAAAGGGCAGGAGAGCGACTGGATTGTGGACCTGAGCGGTGATGGTGAGGCGATTGGGGACAGAGTTGGAGCACAGGCTCCGTACTTCGATGATGATTTCAGCCCAGACGAAGTCAGCGGGCAGTACTTCTACTACACGGATCCAATTCAGCAGTTTCGGAAGCAGGGTGGAAGCTGGTGGTTCCGACTGAAGGTTGTCGATGCGGAAGGCAATGTGCTGTCACAGTCGCACGAAGTTGAGGTTAACTGGGACAAGCCTACGGTGTGATCGGGGAGTGGATGGGTCCCGGTGGGCTCCTCGGACTTCAAATCCGTTGTTCCGGCAGCTTCCTGTCGGAAGGAGGGTTCGACTCCCTTGCACTCCCGCCAAGTTCGACTCCGCCAGAGATAAAGCATGCCTGACCACCCACTCGATCTTGTCCTGAAAGCGCCCGCGCTGGTCTTTCCCGGCACCGGGATGGGCAGACCGGGAGCTGTTGGAGTGATCGGCGACGAGATAGTGAGCGTCGTGTCCAACCAGGCCGATGCGGATATCTCGATGCCGGTCCGAGTGCTGGAGTTTGAAGAAGGCATTCTGCTGCCCGGCCTGGTCGATATGCATGCTCATCCTTCGATCTCGAACTCGCGGTTCGGTATCGACCCTGACCAGTACCTGCTGCCAGGGGGATCGACCACGGTCCTTTCACAAGGCGACGCAGGGGCATCGAACCTCGATGAGTACATAGAGAGAACCATTGAGAGTTCGAGAACCAACGTGAAGTTGGCTATCAACTTCTGTGCTCCCGGCGAGTCGAACCCGAACGGCAGGTTCTTCAGCCTGGATGAGGCCAGTGTTTCGGAATGCGTGTCTGCGATTCGGAGGGGAGGCTCAGACATCTGGGGCATATCCCTGAATATAGCGCAGATTCGCGGCGCTGATGTACACCCGATGGAGGTCATGCGGAGAGGGATGCGCGCGGCTGAGCAATCTGGTCGGCCGGTGATGTTCGGGGCGACTAAGAGCGCGGATGTTTCGCTGGCTGATCAGCTCAGTCTGCTGAGGGCCGGAGACGTGATGACGTACTGTTTCCACCAGGGTGACGGAAGCATTGTGCAGGAT
>JAJCYX010000328.1 GCA_029262715.1 Chloroflexota bacterium | reverse complement strand
GCCGTACTCCTCGGCCTTCTCAATCGCCAGTTCCAAAGCTCGCGGCCCGATGTGAAGGCCAAGAGCCTTGTCACCGTCCCATGTTGCGCTGACCGCCGACTCTCGCACCGTCTTCACGTTCGGCCGCGGGTTATAGCTGCCATCGCCGTAGCTTCGGATATAAGCCCGGAGCATGTTCGAGATACCGTGGCTCTCGCAACCGCGCAGGTCGCTGGTGATGAGCACATCGGTGCATGACTTCGCCTCGTCCGCTGGAAGTCCCATCTTCTCGAAGACCGCTTGCGTGCCCGCGCGTGCGTTCTCTTCCGTAACCAAAACCTGGTCTTTTTCCGGTACTAGAAACTGCTTCAGCATCGGTTTTCACTATTTCCTGTTTGCCTGTTGTGTCACCCGTCAGCCAGCTCATCTGATCTCAAATGCGTTCAATGTGAATCTCTAGATCAGGCCGGATTCTAACCCCGGTGCAACCGATAAGACAGTTGTTGCTCCAAGCGTGTCTCCAACCTGCATCATTTCGGCGTTTGCGGTGGGCGATGTGGAACGGAGCAGGCGCTACTGTGCCGGTTGTTCGAGCCATGAAGACAGCAGAGGTCTGCGAGACCAATCATGATCTCTGCGCTGCTAGTTTCGCGGTCACCGGTTCGTCGATTACTATGCACGCGTCCTGACAGTCAACCCGACTCAATCCGCATCGCCAACTAGAGGATCGAGAAATTGCCACTACTCCTGAGAGGTTTTTCAGATCACGTCATCGACACCGGTGAAGTGAAGATCGGCTACTCCGTTGGGCCGGACAACGGACCACCGCTGCTGCTACTCCACGGTGTGACCAGTCGCAGGGACGGCTTCCTTCGGGTGATCGACTCCCTGTCTGAGCATCACCACGTCTTCACTATGGATCAGCGAGGCCACGGCTTTTCGGGGCACACGCCGGGGCACTACGACCGCGAAGATCACGCAAGGGACATTCGGTTCGTGATGGATAATGTCATCAAGGAGCCGGTCATTGTCTGGGGACACTCGATGGGCGGAGGCAACGCCGTTTCGATGGCGTCCGAGTCGACTGAACTGTTGAGAGCGCTGGTGCTGGAAGACCCGGCGGTGTTCGGAAAGAGCAGGCCAGTATCGACAGACAAAAGCCCCACGGTAAATACGTTCAAGGTGCACCTGGAGCTTATCGAGGCCGGGCTTTCGATAGAGGAGATGGCTCCGAAGCTACAGGCGGCCAGTCCGGGACAGCCGGAATACTTCGCCCCGTGGAAGGCCGAGTGCCTGCTTCAGATGGATGCCAACATCCTGCGCGATGTCGTTAGCGGGAACTCCAGTGGTCTTGATGATCCTTCGGACGCGCTAGACAGTATTGACCGCCCGGTTCTGCTGTTGCAAGCCGATCCCACAAAGGGCGGAATACTGCCCGATGACTACCTTGCGAGTATCGTGCCAGACACGGCTGATTTCACGGTGCAGAAGATCACAGGAGCAGGCCACAACATCAACCGGGAACACCCGGAACTGATGTTGCCCATAGTTATGCCGTGGCTGGAGAATCTGGCGTAAGGCGCAAGTGAGACCAGGCGAGTCAGCGGCTTCGGCTCGCCATCAGAGAATGCCCTTGATCTTCGCAACCTTCCAGCCAATCAGCATGATAGGCGGCAGGATGAACGACCCGTACAGGACTGCGCCGAATCCGAACCCGCCCCAACCCATCGCAGCACCGATCACGGTCCCAGCAACGGTATAGAAAATTAAGTTCTGGCCCATGCTTCAAAGCTATCCCGACACTCCCTCGAACGGTAAGGGTGCAGCCCTCAGTCGTTGATCGACCATTGCTGCCTACCAACTGCACCGAGACTATCTCGTCACCCTCCTGCAGCCGCCTACTTGATAACCTTTTTGCCCGTACTCACCCGCTCAATCCACTGCCAGTCGTACTCTGAATCTCGATCCTGGTGATGGTTGGGAATCCAGCCGTGATGACTCCTCAGGCGTCGTCTTAGACTCAGAGTCGAGTCGTCCCGAACGCTTCCATCAGCCACTCGTCCGAAACCGGACCGGCGAAAGGCTCCCGCTCAAACCTGACAGCCGACTCCGTCATCCGCGGGTCCTGCTGCTCCGTAAGCACCTGCATCAACTCCGCGTTCAGACCATCTCGAATCGCCTGGTACTCGGGATTGCCAGCCACATTGGTCATGTAGTCAGGGTCCGCTTTGAGGTCGTACAGCTCTTCCTGCGGGCGCTTTCCGAACCCGAGCCAGAACAGCGGAGCGACATCTTCTCGTGCGCGGTTGTAGATGATCCACGCCTTCGTAGGGCTCTTATCGATATCCGGGAAGACCGTCATGTATTCGTTCAGAAGCTCTTCCATCGGAGGCGGCTGTGCGCTCAGATCGTCCAGACCGTGCGGGTCTCCCAGCGGCCACCTGTCCGGCTCGAAGTTGTAGATGTAGAGGTAGTCCTTCGTTCGAATGGCCCTCTGCGGGTAGGGGAGAAGATGTCCCAACCTCGTTGAAGCGTTGTGTCGCTCCCGGCCCGTCACCACGAATGTTCGGTCTGACTCGACCTGACCGCTCGAATCGGACTGCAACAGCGGCACGAGACTGTTCCCGGCTACTTCTGGATGAGGAACTCCCGCTGCTTCGAGGAAAGTGGGAGCCAGGTCCATCAGGTTTACGAAGTCGTCAACCATCCGTCCAGGCTTCACAGTGCCGGACCACCGCGCGGCAAGCGCCACCTCTGTTCCGATGTTGTAGAGGTTGCACTTGGCACGTGGGAAGCCGGGAATGCCGTGGTCTCCGCTCACGACGATTATCGTGTTGTCGAGTTGGCCTGCCGCCTCAAGCTGCTCAATCAGAACGCCAAGCCCTGAATCGAACGCCTGGCACTCGCCAAGGTAGTCGTTGAAGTCCTCACGCACCTCGTGCACATCGGGAAGAAACTCCGGAAGCCTACCCTCCAGATCATCCGGCTCCAGCCCCCACAACGCCTTCCCAGAGCCCTGCTCCCAGGTTCGGTGCGTGTTCGTAGGCCCAAACCAGTAGCAGAACGGCTCGTCGTCAGAACAGTCGTTGAGGAATGAGAGGAAGTTCTGTCGAACCTCGTCCAGCAGTTCCAGTTTCGCCTGATCCAGCCCAACCTCGGTCATCCTCTCGGTCGCTCGATGCGAGTAGTCGTTGAAGTGCGTTCCGGCGGTTTCGAAGGCGGTGCGAGCGCCTCCGTAAGGAGCATTGATCGCCACGCCCGGCGACCAGACCTTGTATGTGTAGCCAATGTGGTAACCGGCCTCTTCCAGCATGAGCGGATACGTCGGGATGCTTTCGTCCCACCTCGCACCTTGCAGAATTGCGCCGAGACCGGTTTGCCAGAAGTACCGGCCAGTCAGAACTGAACTGCGGCACGGCGTGCAGCTTGGTGCAGGGACGTGGGCGTTGCGAAACAGCGCGCCTTCTTTGGCGATCCGGTCGAAATTGGGCGTTTCGATCAACTCGTGAATCGAGCTTTCACCCGGATGCCCACGGTACGCGCTGGCATACCTTCCCCAGTCATCGGCAAACGCAAAGACGATATTCGGACGCACCTGGCAGCTCCTCTAGGCAACGGAATTAGTGGCTGAACGCAGCGGGAGTATATGGCAGGTGTAGGGGCAGAGGTGCGTGCAAGCAGAGGCGCACATAGGCTTAGGCGCGCGCTGGAGTTGTGATGAGAATCTGGTGAGTTCGACGGGGTTTGAATCCACGACCAGCGGGTAAAAAAATCCACCCTCTCAGGTTTAGTGTGAGAGAGCGTCGACCGGCGTGTATTCGGTGAGATCCAACGAGAGTTGGAGGATCATTTCAGATATCAGAGCTGACTCGACCAAAAGCATGTGACCAGCAGATCGGATTGGAAGCAGCCCCTGGTTACTTGCTCACCCCAACGTAAAATATTCGCTTGTGCGAACTCTTCCTTGGAAAGTAGATTCTTCTGAATGTTGGAATCCAAACCGGCTAGCTTCTTCTCCAGCTTCTTTAGCTCAGACTTCTTCCGCTTCAACTTAGTGTTGGTTGTCTCGCTCAGAAGTTCAAGAGCCACACGTATTGGATCGCTGAAATGCCCAGGGGATGATCCGTCAGAACCCGCTATGCAGCAGTCTTATTGATGCGCTCGTGAATGCTTATCGACTGTTCGATCACACATCTCCACATAAGCGAACGAGGTGTATCGCCAAACGATTTGATCGCTTCTCTCAGCCGATTTCGGCTGAGTGCCCAATTCCCTTGTTCTGATTTGATAATTGAAGAGAAGAATTGCAGCTTGGCCCGATCCTCGTCCGAGGCGCCATCCAGGTTCAGCCCGTAGCGATTCGCAACTTCAGCAACGGTCCATTCATCGGCCTTCACCGCAGCCGCTTCGACTTCAGCTTTCACCTGGGCTCTTGCCTCTGCCAGCAGTACTTTCTTGCTGGCGTTCCTCTTTGTTGAGAGTTCTTTGAACCTCGTCTCTGCCTTAATCTTCCGTTTTTCCGCAGCAGCCATACTGGCATCTGCGTCCAACTTCACCTTCGTAATAGCCTTTTCAGTGGTGCTTTCCAACTCTGCGATCTTTGCCTTCAGCTCCGCAGTTGCCTTCGCATTGAACTCGGTTAACCGAGCTTCCGCATCGGCCCTGGCTTTCGCCTCAGCAGCTACTACGCGGGCATCGGCCTCGGTTTGTGCTGCTTTGACAGCCTCCGCCATTCTCGTCTCAGACTTAGATTGCGCGCCCGATTTCGTAGCCGAGAGAAGATTTCGAGCGTCGGTCAATTGTGTTTTCAACGCTTCCGATTTTGCTTCAACTTCTGCAACGCGAGCGTCCGAGTCTGCAAGCGATTTGGCCTCGGCACGGGCAATTCGATCATCAGTATCAGACTTCGCGTCAGCCAAAGCTGTTGAAATTATCTGATCCGTCTTTACCTTAGATTTGCTCTCCATCTCTGCAACCTGAGCTTCTATTTCGGATCTTAGAGTAGCCTCGGCCTCTGTTGCCGATTTTTCAATCTCCGCGATCGAGGCAGATGCTATAGCTTCAGTCTTTGATATTCGCCTATCGGCCTCGGTCCTCGCAGTGAGCACGGCTTCTTCCGCGCCAGCATGCGCCTCGGCGATACGCGCATCCGCTTCGATCTTTGCATTCGCCGTCGCCTCTATAGCGGAGGCCTCTGCGGCGGTGACTCTTTCGTCCGCTTCAGCCTTTAACCCGGTTTCGACCTCTGCCGGACGCGCTTCAGCGTCAGCCGCGGCTCTCGATTCTGCCTGGGCTATACGAATATCAGCGTCTGCTTTCAGCCGGGCCTCTACTTCAGCGATCTGCGATTCCCCTTCTAGCTTGATCTGCGCAAGTGCCTCTGAGGATGCAAGTTCAGCTTCTGCGGTCCGAGAATCTGCGTCGGCCACTACCTTTGATACGGCCTCTGCGACTCTCACATCGTATTCGGCATGCAGCGTTGCTCGCAGTTCAGCAATACGCGATTCATACATCGCGATCATGCTCGTCTCAGAATCGGGGCGAATCACCTCGCCGACAGCCTCATTCGCTTCGTGATTTTCAGTCACATTCTTATCGATAACGCTACCGTCAGTACCCAGCACGGGTTCTGGTACAGCGCTCACTGCATCGGGCAGTTCGTCCGACTCATCTGCTTCGACACCGATCTCAATCGTATTATCGGAGCCCTTCGAGTCTGACCCGCTCGAATTTTCACTCATCGCTGAAGGTTGCACTTTCGACTTATCTGATACGGCGTCAGTCGATGTATTTGAACCAGTAGCAGGGTCATTTTCGCCGGGGACATCGGTCTGCTCAGGATCAAACTCAGTGTTTATCGCATCGTTTTCGTTAGGCTCAATGCCTGAAACGCTCTCGTGCGCATCTGGCTCGACGAGCTGCTCGAGTTTCAGATTTGGAGGTGGTTGAGCAGCCGTTGAGAGTTTGTCTTCTTCATCTACAGCCAGGTCATCGGCTGAAGGTTCGGTCGCCCCGTTGGTTGCCTGATGATCGGCCGCTTCACCTCGTGCCGAAACGGCGATCATGTGCATCACGGAAGCCAGTTCTGCTTCCTCGGCGGAAAGATCGTGCCTCGGAACGGAACGATCCAGAATATTCGCATCTTCGTTATCGTCAAACTCACTCGGGAGCGATTCAAACTTGATGTCGAAGTCCCTGGCATCAATTGAGCCAGGGGGCCTGGATTCTTGCTCGTCGATAGCTTGCTGGTTACGTTCGCTCTCCGACAGAGTGGGCTTCGAGACCACGATATTTCGCATTCGGTCTTCAACATCAAGATCGTCGATGCGTTTTGCTGACCTGAGTTTTGGCTCGCTAGTGGTCTTCTGTTTCGGGGTCAGGAGAAAAGGACGCACTAGCTCGAATACATCGTCCCGCCACAACCCTCGAGCTTCTAGCTCTTTTTCAACCCACAGAGCCTTAACCCACGATGGAGCGTTGATTAAGGGCACCAGAGACAGCGCAATCTCTGTAAATACCTGTGTACTGAGTCGCCTCATATGGCCCGATTCTTGTGCCAATGAATATATTGCCGACCGGGTAACGCGGATCTTCCAATTAATAACTATCCACTTCATTCACGTCTAATGAGTTAAGCAAACGAACAGTGCCATTGCGTAGTTCAACGGATTACCGGGTGCAACCAGGCGTTCACGATCTCGGTGATCAAATTTGCGCAATGACTTTCACTCTGGCTACTGGCATTTTGCACACCATCCGAACACCTACATCACAAGAATGAGCCGCCGTCAAAGTGGGCGAGCCGACTGCACAGGCTCTGTTTGATCTCAGCTCATGCGCCGAAATGCTGGCAGATAGAGTTGGTATTTGGCCCCGTGACTAAGCCGACGGCTCGGCCATTGGCGTCGACAAATTCATCTTGAATATCCGTCGACTTGCTGGTGCAGTGGTCAACGTATTGACCCTCAGATGGATACACAACTCGTCAATTACCATTTAGAACCGACTTGTCGATTCAAATCGTTTGAATCCCAATATCGGGCAGTAACGCTTCTTGATGTACCGATGGTTCTGCTCTATGCGTTGTTCAGGTACTGGTTGTGTCGGTACCAGGCCTTTGACCCAACATTCCCAACACCTCCGGGTTAATCACCACTTCCGGCCGTTCGCCTCTCAGCACTCTTGCCGCCTCTTAACCGGCTCTTCGCCTGATCGTTGCCCAACCGATCTTGGATGAGCCAGAGATGTGCGGTGTACACATAACGTTATCCATGCTCAGAAGTGGGTTGTTTGGAGATAGTGGCTCCTCCTCGTAAACGTCAATGCCCGCGCCAGCAATCTCACCCGATCTCAGAGCATCGATCAGCGCCGCCTCGTCAACGACTGGACCACGCGCTGTATTCACCAGGTACGCCGATTTTTTCATCGTACGCAGAGCTTCGGCGTCGATCCAGTGGTGCGTTCCGGACAGATGCGGAATATGCATCGAAACGTAGTCGGCAGATTCCAGCAGCTCCTGTTTTTCAACAAACCTGATCCCGTACTCGGTCGCCAACCATCTGCCGACGTACGGGTCGTGCACCAGCACATTCATACCAAGCGCCTTGCACTTGCGAGCGAAGGCTCGGCCTATCCAGCCGAATCCGACAACTCCAACGGTCTCACCGACAATTCGGTTGCAGATCTCCCTTGAGTAGACCTCGGCCCAGCGACCTTCGCAAGTCGCACGATCCAGGCGCTTTAGCTCCCGGGCGGACGCCAGCATGAGCGCAAGAGCGTGGTTTGACACCTCTTCGCTTGTAGATCCTGCGATGTTTGTGACGATGATGCCTGCCCTGGTGCAGGCATCGACATCCACCGTGTCGTAGCCGTGGCCGTAACGGATGATCAACTTGCACGCGTTCAGGTGCTCAACCATATTTGCGGTGACTGGTGAGTGGTTGTTGAGGACGACCGTAGCTTCCTTGATGGCCTCGATGATTTCGCCTTCACTGGAGACAGGGACGGAGATGATCTCGCAATCGATACCGGCCAACGCCTCTCGTTCCACTTCAAGCTGTGACTCTTCCGTGTCGATGTGAACAACCAGCGGTTTATTGTGAACTGGCATAAGGGTGCGACTCCTGAGGGTTTTAGTTGAGCGGAGTGTACCGGCAGTTTGCATCGCATATGCGTCGGCACACGAGTAAGAGCAACGGAACGTAGTCATCTGATGGCTAGATGCTGGGTCCAATGGGATTGACCAGAAGGCATATTCCACTACCTGCGGATTAGATGTCATATATTCCACCGTGAAGCGACACGACGTTACAATCTCGGCGTACTTCTTACCCGACGCCAACGTTAAAAGTTAGGACCAAGCCGTTGAAGATCACAGACCTCAAAGTCGCCATAATCGGCGATGCACCAGTCGTTCGAATCACCACCGATGAAGGAATCGACGGTGTGGGCGCCGGTGAGACCGCTAAGCCTTACCTGAAGCCGATGATCGAGTTCTATCGTGAAATGATCATCGGAAAAGATCCGACTGACGTAGAGCGGGTGATGCTAGGCATACGTCGCATGGGCTCCTTCAAGCCCTGGGGGACGGCAGTTAGCGCGATCGAGATGGCGCTTTGGGATATCGCCGGTAAAGCTGCGGGAGTTCCGGTCTACAAGCTGCTCGGGGGCAAGGTTCGAGACAAAGTTCAGGTCTACAACGGCAATGTGCGCTTCAAGCGCGAAGGCAGTGAGCCAGAACACTTTGCTGCGGATATGCAGAAGATGAAGGACCACCCCTACAACTTCTCGATCATCAAGCAAGCGGTTTCGTTCCATGGCGGCATGCAGAACAGGGACGGCTTTTATTACGGCACACCAGTCACATCTCAGCGTTACCCGAACCGAGGCACAATTACCCCGAAGGGCTTCAAGTACCTGCTGGCGTGCATCGAAGCGTGCCAGGACGTTCTGGGTGATGACGTTGGCCTTGCCCTGGACTGTGGCCCCGGCATGACGGTGCCAGATGCCCTAAAGCTGGCAAAGGAGCTCGAAGGCTCGAACATCATGTGGCTCGAAGACATGGTGACGGGCGATTACACGCCGTACGTGCTCGCCGATCTTTACACGCAGATAACCCCGTACACATCGACTCCGATTCACACCGGGGAACAGATTTACCTGCGCCAGAACTTTGTCGAACTTATCGAGCGAAATGCCGTAAATGTACTCGGACCTGACGTTGCAGACGTTGGCGGTATCGCCGAGATGAAGTTCATTGCTGAGTACGCCGATTTGCATGGCATCCTCTTCGCCCCTCACGGAACCTTTGATGGCCTGATCGGCCTTGCTGCGCAGGTGCATTTGGGGGCGGTACTACCGGACAACTTCATCGCATTCGAGTTGCCTCAACCTAAGCCAGAGTGGTGGCTCGACATCATGGAAGGTGAACGATTCGATGTGAAAGACAGCCACATCAACATTCCTAACACCCCTGGGCTTGGAGTCACCTTCATCCCGGAAGAAGCGAAGAAGTATCTGCGGCCTGAAGACTCGGATTTCTTCGATAACTAGGAGCCGAGAATAGGATCAACCGGCCGCTTTGCTCTGCTGGTGAAGATCACGGCGTTTGACACTGATGTCAGCAAAGAACTGAATGAACGAATGGCAGCACGTTTCATCGGTCAAGCCGTCAGAGATTTTTGGTGGGCCGTGCGAGATCGCCCAATGGACACCCACCAATACAAGTATTCAACGACCATTCCGGCCTGCACCCCGCACCTGTTAGGTAGGGCGCAGGCCGGTTGTTAGTTAGTCGTCATCGCCACCGCGGATGCGGCGGACTGTGATCTTAGCTACAGGATTGTTCCAGTCGTGCAACGCGGGATCCAGATCAGCAAACCCGTGTACACCGTTGCCGATGTAGACGTAGCCCTCGGCTCCCACGGTGTCTCGCACTTCAGGATTGCCGCAGGGAGGTCCCGGGATAAAGGCACAGTCTTCGTTGTTCACCTCACTACCGGCATCGTAGCCTGGTGAAAGGTAGTCACTTGCTCGTCCCTTCGGTAGCGCTATCCCATTCAGACCCATGAACGTGTCGTTGGTCGACACCAGCATTGCCACCAGTGACAGGTTTCGATCACGTTTACCGGCCTTGATCTCGAAAGACGCGGTCGCACCGGGTAGTATCGGTCCAGGTCCGTCACCGAACAGGACTTCAACAGAACCAACAGCCGGATCGTCTCCAAGCTTGTCGACCAATGGCTGGAGAATTGCATCTTCAGCTACCTGTGCCAGCTCGTCGCTTGCTGGCGAACCCAACGTAAATATTGGATCCAGGCTGCTCCGATGCGTGGCCACAACCGCCGGAGAAATGATCTGGCCCTTAGTGATGTTGGTGATCGTTACTTCGTAGCGATCGCCTTTTCCGTTTTTGTCGTCGTTATCGCCTGATGCCACCCCTGTGAAGATGAGCGTGAGCGCAACCGTGGCAATAGCAACGGCGAACAACACGAACATGTTCCTACGCTTTGCAATCTGAACAGTCATCTCTAACCCCTTTTTTGCGGCTGATTACCGTTTCCGTGCAGAATTGGCCCCACTGCGAAAATCGTGCATTTCGATGAGCCGTGGTCAGCCTAAGAGGGCGAAGGATTCTGAAGACAACGAAATCCTTACGATTTGCTAAACGAATCGAACAGGTGCGTTTTTGGCCAAAATTCTTCCAACCAAGAACCGCACATTCAACCAGGGATACTTGAGAAAATGGTGGGCCCCGGAGACTCGGATTTCTTCGATAACAAGGAACAGAGAAGAGGATCGACCGGTCACCATGCTTTGCGTTATGGAACGCGCTGAAGATCGGCTTGCGACACAAGCTCGGTTCGGGAGCGGCCCAGATTGCAGACCCCGGTAGCGATAAACAGATATCCGTTATTGCTGATCCCGATCGGAAAAATCGAATGCCACCCTTGATGAACTTATGGGGTCGGAGACCACTACGTGGTCGATTATTCTGAATTCAGGGAATGCCCGTCCCGCACGTCAATAGTTGCAATGTCGTTCGCCATCGGTCAAAATCTGGGTTATAAGGGCAGATGATGGCAGAAAGTGGCAATTTAGAACAAAGTAAACATGCTTTACGGCGTTTTTTCGGCGCTAACAAAGAGGAGCACGCGCGCCGCAATCAGGCCCTGCGGATTCTTGGGGC
>JAJCYX010000327.1 GCA_029262715.1 Chloroflexota bacterium | reverse complement strand
GGCCCGACCCCTATTCTGGCCGAAGCTGCTGCTAACGAAATTGTTGGAAAGAGCGCCGACGATGAAGCAGCCATTGCTGCAGCCGGTGCTGCCGCTGCAGCCTCTTGCAGTCCAATCAGTGACATGCGCGGGACTATCGAGCAGCGCAGGCATCTTGTTGGTGTATTGACAAAAAGAATGATTAAGAAGGCCGTTGAGAGGGCGAGGAGCTAGCATGGACCTGCCAGAGAGAGTTCACGTAAGGACCACTATCAACGGTCAAGCACAAGAGTTTCTAGTGCCGCCGTACATGAGCCTGCTGGACACCATCCGGGAGATTGCCGGTCTGACCGGTACGAAGGAAGGTTGTCTTGACGGCAACTGCGGAGCCTGCACGGTCGACATTGATGGCCGAATCGTCGATTCATGCCTTGTTCTAGGGGCAGAGGTCGATGGCCAGAGCATCACAACGGTTGAAGGTCTTGCCACCAAAGACGGATTGCACCCATTGCAACAGGCGTTCCTTGAAGAAGCTGCACTCCAGTGCGGAATCTGCACGCCTGGCTTCCTGGTCGCTTCCAAGGGTCTGCTCGACAACGAGCCTAACCCGACCGAGGGGCGTATCAGACACTGGCTGGCCGGAAACCTGTGCCGATGCACGGGCTACGACAAGATCGTCAGGGCGGTCCAGAAGGTCGCCGCATCAAGCTAAACGTAATGAGCCGGCAGGTGACGAGCCACTGTGCCCCGTAGACATGAAACCAAAGGACGAAGCGAATGGTTAGTACTTTCGAACCCAAATCCGATTACAAGGTGATCGGGACTCGGCCGATTCGCCATGACGGACTGGATAAAGTCACGGGGCGAGCGGTTTACGGCGCTGACATCAAGCTGCCGGGCATGCTGTGGGCAGTTGTTGTCCGAAGTCCACACGCTCATGCACGCGTCAAGAGCATCGATACATCTGCTGCCGAGGCAATGGACGGTGTGCATGCCGTTATGACCGGTGCGGACATCCCGAAGCATGCGGATGAGCTGATTGACCTTGGTGAAGGTGCCGCGAACCTGAGATGGGCGGCCGACAACATCATGGCTGATGAGAAGGTTGTCTACCGAGGACACGCGGTCGCTTCTGTTGCAGCGGTTGATCGATACGTCGGTGAGATGGCTGCTGACGCGATCAAGGTTGAGTACGAAGTTCTGCCCAACGCCACGAATGTGCGTGATGCATTGGCTCCCGGCGCTCCGATCATCCTGGAAGACCTTGTTGGCGACGATCTCGGTGATGAGGTCAGGAACACCAACATGGCCTCGCACTTCCGGCACGAATTTGGTGACCTTGAAGGCGGATTTGCGCAGGCTGACCATGTGATGGAACGCGAGTACTCGATGCAGATGGTGCATCAGGGCTATATCGAGCCTCACAACGCCACCGCTATCTGGGACCAGGAAGACCGAATCAAGATCTGGACCAGTACGCAGGGCGCGTTCCCGGTTCGCACCCAGACCGCCGGTATCTTGAATATGCCGGAATCGCGCTTGAAGGTGACTCCGCTGGAGATCGGTGGAGGTTTCGGTGGCAAGATCCCGATCTACCTCGAGCCGATATGTGCGATTCTCTCGAAGAAATCTGGCGGACGACCGGTTAAGGGCATCATGGAGCGCAAGGCCGTGTTCGAGGCCAGTGGTCCTGCTCCCGGTGGCGTGCTTACGGTGAAGCTCGGTGCAACCAAGGACGGAAAGCTGGTTGCTGCCGAGACCGATATGAAGCTGGAGGCCGGTGGATACCCTGGCTCAGCAGTCGGTGCTGCTGCTATGTGTGTCTTCTCCTGCTACGACATTCCAAACACCCGAATCGACGGATGGGATATCGTCGTCAACAAGCCCAAGTCAGCTGCATACCGCGCTCCGGGCTCACCGCAGGCCGCTTACGCAATGGAATCGGCGGTGGACGAGCTGTGTGAGCAAGCCGGATTCGACAAGATGCAGTTCCGGGTAGACAACGCATCGCACGAGGGAACTCGTCGCGGTGATGGCGTTATCTTCCCACGCATCGGTATGCAGGAAGTTCTCGAAGCTACCAAGTCTTCTCCCCACTGGAATGCCGATATCGGAGCGCCGTCAAAGCCGGGCAACAAGCGCGGCCGAGGCTTCGCTTCGGGATACTGGTTCAACGTTGGCCTGAAGTCCAGCGTCAACCTTTCTCTAAATAACGACGGCACCGTAGAGCTTGTTGAAGGTTCGACCGACATTGGTGGAACACGTGCTTCGATCTCGATGCAGGCAGCCGAGGTTCTCGGTATTACGGCGGAAGAGGTCAGGCCGACGGTTGTCGACACGGACACCATTGGGTACACGGATGTCACCGGTGGTTCACGAACGACTTATGCGACCGGTTATGCCGCCTGGAAGGCAGCCAATTCCATGGTTGATGAGCTCAAGAAGCGTGCTTCGCTGCTGTGGGACATCGACGAGGATGGCGTGCAGTTCGAGGATGGCGTGTTCAGCTCGTCAACAGACTCAGAATTGAAGATTTCTTTCAAAGATCTTGCTGGCAAGTTGAATGACACAGGCGGTCCCGTGAACACAACGGGTGCCGTAGACCTTGAGGCGGCCGGTGGAGCGTTCGGAACGCACATCTGCGACCTTGAGATTGACCCTGAGACCGGTAAGACAGACGTTGTCCGCTACACGGCTGTGCAGGACGTCGGCAAGGCGATTCACCCTTCATACGTCGAAGGACAGTTGCAGGGTGGCGCAGCGCAGGGCGTTGGCTGGGCGCTGAACGAAGAGTACTTCATGAACGATGACGGCGCGATGACCAACTCGAGTTACCTCGACTATCGCATGCCAACTTCGCTCGACCTGCCTGAGATCGAGACGGTGATTGTTGAGGTTCCGAACCCAATTCACCCGTTTGGAGTCCGCGGTGTAGGTGAAGTGCCTATCTGCCCACCGATCGCTGCAGTGGCAAACGCCATTAGTAACACGATTGGTGTGCGCCTGACAGATACCCCGATGAACGCTGGCAAGATCATCGCAGCGCTCGAGGATTAGGGTACTCAGGCACCCGCTGGAAATAGAGTTTTAACGACGGCCGGGTAGTCTGGACAACAGATACTCGGTCGTCTGGTTTAAGATAGGCACGAATTCAGCGACAGAACCCTGGCCTAAGTTCGCTTAGCGCTATCGGTCATAGAGTCAGCACAACTTTTTGCGAACCATATTTTCGAGTTTCCAGGAGACGTAAATGGTCCAGACATTCGATCCTAAGAGTGATTACAAGGTCGTCGGGACTCGGCCAATCCGTCACGACGGACTGGATAAGGTCACAGGCCGAGCCATTTACGGCGGCGACGTTAAACTGCCGGGCCTGATCTGGGCCGAAGTGCTTCGTAGTCCGCATGCCCATGCCCGCATCAAGAGCATCGACACATCAGAGGCCGAGAAGGCGCCGGGCGTGTTCGCGGTTGCGACTAATGCTGACTTCCCGGAGCCTCGTTCTGGCGAGATCGACACTGGTGAGGATGTAGTCAACTTCGAACGGGACACGAAGAACATACTGGCAAAAGACAAGGTTCTCTACAAAGGCCACGCCGTCGCAGCAGTAGCGGCAATTGACCGAAACACTGCGCTTGAAGCGACGAAGCTGATCAAGGTGGAATACGAGCCACTGCCACCTGTCCGAAACGTAGACGAAGCGATGGCAGACAACGCCACGATTCTGCTCGAAGACCTGGTTGGCGATCACCTTGGCGAAGATGTCCCGCACACAAACATTGCGCGGCAGTTCAGGCACGAGTTTGGTGACCTTGACCGAGGCTTCGCGGAAGCTGATCTGGTTATCGAAAAGACCTTCACGCTGCAGATGGTCCACCAGGGATACATCGAGCCGCACAACGCTACTGCCATCTGGGACGAGTCCGGGCATGTAACGGCCTGGTCGAGTACACAGGGTATGTTCGCAGTTCGTGACCAGACAGCCGGAATGTTGCGCATTCCCGAGTCACAGGTCACCGTTCACCCTGTCGAGATCGGTGGCGGATTTGGTGGCAAGACGAAAGTTTATCTAGCTCCCGTCGCCGCTATTCTCTCGAAAAAGTCCAACGGTCGGCCAGTGAAGATGATCATGGACCGCAACGCTGTGTTCGAGGCTTCTGGTCCTGCACCAGGCGGCAAGATCATTGTGAAGATGGGCGTGACGAACGATGGCAAGATCACGGCCTGCGCCTCTGATCTCATGTATGAGGCGGGCGCATTCCCTGGCTCGGCTGTCGGGGCCGGCGCTATCTGTATATACGGCTGCTACAACATCCCGAACAGCCGCATCGACGGCTTTGACATCGTCGTTAACAAGCCAAAGTCGGCCGCTTACCGCGCTCCGGGTTCACCCCAGGCTGCTTTTGCGATTGAGCAGGTTGTGGACGAGATCTGTGACCAGAAGGGCTGGGACAAGATCCAGTTCCGACTCGACAACGCATCTCAGGAAGGCACGCGCCGTGGCGATGGCGTGATGTTCGGCAAGATTGGTCTTATTGAAACGCTAGAAGCTACTCGTGACTCTGATCACTGGAAGTCACCTCTCGAGCCTTCGACAAATGGCAAGTTGCGAGGCCGAGGTATTGCGTCCGGCTACTGGATGAACGGTGGTAACAAGTCAACGGTTGACCTGATGTTGCAAGACGACGGCACGGTTGTCATGAACGAGGGCTCGGCCGACATCGGCGGCACAAGGGCTTCGATTGCCATGCAGGCTGCCGAGGTGCTTGGCCTCCCTGCGGAGGATGTTCACCCATTCATTCCAAGCACTGACAGCATTGGCTTCACGGCGACGACTGGCGGTTCACGGACCACTTATGCAACCGGTTATGCTGCATGGGAAGCAGCGAACAAGCTGATCGCCGAGATGAGTAATCGCGCTGCCGTTCTGTGGGGCATAGACGCTTCCGGAGTGGAGTTTGACGCAGGCAAGTTCAGTTCCAGCGCCGATCCCGAGTTGAGCATTAGCTTTAAGGATCTCGCTGCACGAATTGGCGACACTGGTGGCCCGCTAAGCTCAACCGCTTCCGTCAACCTGGCGGCTGCTGGTGCAGGCTATGCGGTGAATATCTGTGACCTCGAGATCGATCCTGAGACCGGCAAGACGGATGTGATCCGCTATACAGCGGTGCAGGATGTAGGTAAGGCGGTCCACCCGTCCTACGTTGAGGGTCAGATCCAGGGTGGCGCTGCCCAGGGACTGGGCTGGGCACTGAACGAAGAGTACTTCATCTCGGATGATGGTTCGATGGCGAACCACACTTTCCTCGACTACCGAATGCCGACTTCACTGGACCTTCCGATGATCGAGTGCATCCTTGTTGAGGTGGCTAACCCGCTACACCCGTTCGGTGTACGTGGCGTTGGAGAGGTACCTCTGGCTCCGCCGCTACCGGCTGCTGCAAATGCGGTTAAGGACGCTATCGGCAAGCGAATGCTCGATCTTCCTATCAAGCCAGGACGCATACTTGAGGCGCTGGCTGAGTAGCAGGGTGTCGGCGTGTAATTGTTGGTTAATTGGGCCGGTTGCTAGATTCCTGGTGACCGGCCCGAACTTTTTCTGAAAGTGATTAGAAGCATGGCGAAACCGAACATCATCCTTATCAACTGTGACGATCTTGGGTATGGCGATCTTGGCGCGTACGGCTCAACTGTGAACAAGACGCCGGCGTTGGACAGGATGGCCGCAGAAGGCGTTCGGTTTACAGATTTCTACATGGCTTCGCCTGTCTGCTCGCCTTCACGGGGGGCGATGATGACCGGTTGCTATCCGCCTCGAATCAGCTTCGGATCGTTCGTTGACGGCGGAGTCGTACTATTCCCAGGCGATGGAATTGGTCTCAACCAAAATGAAGTCACCGTCGCGCAGCTGCTCAAGGACGCTGGGTATGCCACAAAGATCGTCGGTAAGTGGCACCTCGGCGATCAACCAGAATTTCTTCCAACGTCGCATGGTTTTGACAGTTATTACGGAATCCCATTCAGCAACGACCACGGACGACAGGCGAAGAATCCGAATCCTGCCCCGAATATTCCAGTCCGTGACTGGCCGCCTCTTCCATTGGTCCGCGACACCGAAGTGATCCAACAGCAGCCCGATCAGGCTGCGATCACGGAGCGCTATGTAGAAGAAGCGGTGAAATACATAAGGGCCGAGAAAGACGGCCCGTTCTTTCTGTACTTCGCCCATATGCACGTTCACGTGCCGATCTACACACCTGCCCACTTTGAGAGGGAGTCTGAGAACGGCATCTACGGTGCCGGTGTCGCAGCGATCGACTGGTCTGTAGATGTGATAACGAAAGAGTTGCAGCAACAGGGCATTGACGAGAACACGCTGCTGATATTCACAAGCGACAACGGGTCACGTGCCCGAGACGAAGGCGGAAGCAATGCGCCTCTTCGAGGCATGAAAGGAACGACATGGGAAGGT
>JAJCYX010000326.1 GCA_029262715.1 Chloroflexota bacterium | reverse complement strand
GATCGCCAGCGAACTGGGTTTCCTCGACCGTCTGGCCGTAATAAGCAACCCTCTCTACCAGCAGAGCAACGCAGCCGGCGAGAACGCCCTTTACATAGCCGAATAGGCAGCAGCAGCAGCGAGCTGCTTTTTCTAGTGATGATTTGTCATCCCGACCAACGTGGAGGGATCTGAGCGGCGTGCCGCGTTTCTGGTGTAGCACGTCCACCCGAGATACCCTGAATCAACCTCAGAATGCCAACCTTTGGCCGTTCGGCAACCTCGCCCACTCATGCCTTCAGCTTCGCTCTCTGAAATCGGTTGCGTGCTGCGAATCTTTGCTGACTCTCCAGCGCAAGCGTCATCGGCACCGATATGAACAGCAGTATCGCCATCACCGTGAATGCAATCCTGTACGTGTCCGTGATGTCGAACATAAACCCGGCGAACGCCGCTCCGAATGCCCCGAAAATGGCGTTGATCGAACTGGTCAAGCCAAGCACATTGCCGTAGCTCTCACGCCCGAAGTAGTCAGCCAGTAGTGCAAGACGAATCGGTACAGACAGTCCGAAGCCCAGGCCAAACGCGATCGAGTACAGCGGCAACGGGCTTACACCGAACGACAGGCCGAACAGGTCTGCGTTCACAAGCCCAATCGCAAGAATACCAACGCCTTCGATACCGAGTGCGCTGGCCAGGACAATCCGCTTATTGAGCCGGTCTCCCCAACCCGCAACGATCAACCGGCCGCTGAGATCGCCGAGCGCCACAGCTCCGAATGCGAACGCGGCGAGTCGCACGCTGAGCCCCGCTTCGTCAAGGGCATCGATATGCGTGATGTTCGAAGCGCTTGCGAACTGCCCAAAGCTCGACACAAGCGCCAGCTGCCAGAAAAACCGCATCCGCAATACCTGCTTCGTGGTGACACGAGGCATGCTCGGCATCCTGTATCGCTTCCCTGTGCCCGCAACAGCGCCCGCCGCAATTGGCGCCCCATCGGCATCCACCTCATCCTCTGCAGGGTCACCATCCGGTCGCATTCCGTAGTCCTCCGGGAACTGCCGCATCAGCAGCATCGCCGGAAAACCAACTATCCAGAACCCAACGCCAATAGCGAAAAGTACCTCACGCCAGCCGAACGTATCCACGAAACCACTCAGCAGCGGAACAGTCAGGCCACCAAGGCCGGAAGTAGCCATCAGAACACCAAGCGCCCTGGCGCGGTTGCGAGAGAACCAGTTGCTAACCGTCACTACAAGCACAATGAACGTGCCGAACGACATGCCGATCGTCAGCAGCACGATCACCAGATAGAACTGCCACAGCGTCTGCACCCTGCTCATCAGGATGAAAGACAGCCCGGTGACAGCAACGCCGAACGACATCACCCTGCGCGTGCCGTACCTGTTGATGACGGTGCCGATGAACGGCGAGATCATTCCGCCTTCGAGACGCTGGATTGAAACGGCCGCACCGACAGCACCGCGGCTCCAGCCGAAAGTTTCGATGATGATGTCGAAGAACACGGCGAACCCGCGCCAGAAAACAGCAGACGCGTAGAACTGGACGGCGCCGCCACCAGCGACAACCCACCAGCCATAGAAGACTTTGTTGCTTTTCCCGGCCGTGTTAGCGATCCTCCGTTTGGCCCGTGCTGCCAGTTCGGCCAGGCCCGTCGTCCGGCAGGTTTTCCAGCAGGAACGTGCGCAATGCAGCGTTGAACTCGACCGGATTGTCGCCAGAGACCCTGTGTCCAGCATTGGGGATAGATGCTATTTGGCTGCCGGGAATCAGCTCTGCCATGCGCTCGATGATCGCTGCGTCGGTGATGTCGCTATCCTCACCGCGAACCAGCAGAGTTGGCGCCTCGATGCGCTCAAGAGCCGCCCAGCGGTCTTCAGGTGAGCCATACGAACTGTGAAGAGTCTGAATCACCGGGTCATACTTCCAGGTCCACTTTCCATCAGAATTTCTGCCAACCGAATGCACCAGCGAACTGCGCACCTGCTCGGTAGAACGCCACGGCGTGAGCACTCGTACCTTTTCGACAAGCTCATCAAGCGAATCGAACTCAACTGGTCCAGAGGTGAAGTTGCGAATGCTCTCCCGGCCTTCACGCTTCGACTCAGGCGCAGATTCGGCAATCACGAGCGCTCGTACACCCGACGGATTACGTGATGCGTACATGTAGGAGAGCGTGCCGCCCAGGGAGAGACCGCATATTGCAGGACTGTCAAGAGAAAGCGCAGAGACGAACGCGTCTATATCTGAATACAGTTCATCAAAGGTGTATGAACCATGAGGCGCTCGCCCGCTCTCACCGTGCCCACGAAGGTCAATAGAGACGACGTGGCACACATCACGAACGGCAAGGGCGGCGAAGTCCCATGAGTGGGCCTGCTGCGCGAAGCCGTGGATGAACAGGAGATCGGGAAGATGGGCGTTGCCCCAGTCGAGATATCGCAGGCAGAGGTCGTTAATCTCGATTACGCGACTCGCAGGCGGCTGCGGGTCTATAAAACTCAGGCCGAGATCAGCCGAGGCTCGCAACGTGTCGTCGAACCAACCGGCAGGCCCAGAATCCGGAGCCGTGCGGCCGCTACAGCCACTATGTGCATCACCTGAGGCTGCCATTCGAGACCCGTTGACTCCCCGGCGGCAACGCTGTGCCGCCGACTACAGTTAAAGGACGAAGATATCGGAATAGCAGGAAAAGGAACCGTTACTGCGCCGACTCGTCGCAAGCAGATGAACCTGTTCGCCCGCGTCTCGACGGCCCTGCTGCCCATAACGCCAGGAGGTAAGCGGGCTCTCTTTCCTGTCGTCGCTATTGTTGCACTGGTAGCCGTCGCATGCTCTTCGGGTGGTCAGGCGAGCAACCCGACCCCGACCGCTATTCGTGCACAACCGGAAATTACCCCGACACAATCACCACTCGTGCTCCCAACGCCCACGCCTCGGCCACCGCTCACTGATGACGACAAGCTCGGGTTTGCGCTCATGCTCCGGCTCTTCGACCTGCAGCTAGGACCTGATATCGATGTGATGGCGCAGATGGTGAAACTCGACCATCCGGGACTCGTTGCACCATTGATAGAGATCATGGGGTTCTCGTTTGACGAGGGCACTTCGACACCGATCGGCAATGCGCTCTTCTTGTTGACCGGCGAAGACTTCGGCGGCGGTTTCGATTCGCAAGCCCGTTGGTTCGAATGGCTGGCAGACCACCCTGAGTTCGCTCCAATCGCCGGTTATGACAAGTGGAAGGGCGAGTTCTACAGCGAGATCGCCGGCGGCCTCGACTCGTTCCTGTACCAGGACGTGCCGTCTCGCATCCCGCTATGGGCGGTGCAGTTCGGCGGTGTCGGCAAAGATGGCATCCCGTCACTCGATGAACCCATTTTCGTAAGCCCTGAAGAAGCGACCTACCTCGATCCCAACGAGCGAGTGTTCGGAATCGAGGTCAATGGTGAGACCCGCGCATACCCGGAACGCATAATGCGGGTCCATGAGCTTTCTAACGACGTCGTGGGAGGGCGTCCGATCGCTCTCGTCTATTGAACGCTCTGCGGAACGGGCATCCTGTTCGATGCCGAGATTGACGGGAGAGTGTTCGAGTTCGGCACGTCCGGTTTCCTACACCAGAGCAACAAGCTGATGTTCGACCGCGGCACAGAATCGCTTTGGCAATCGCTGACAGGTGAACCGGTGTTAGGTGAGCTTGCGCACAGCGGCCTGCAACTCGATTTCCTGCCAATCAACTTCACAACTTGGGAAGACTGGCTTACACGCAACCCGGGCACCTCGGTGCTGGCGCTCGACCAGGGGCAGCGGGTCGAGTATCTGCACCCTGACGATCCCAACGCTGTGTACGCAGACTACTTCTCGACGCCCGATGTCTGGTTCCCGGCATACCTGAGAAACGATGCGCTTGAGGAGAAGAGCAGGGTGTACGGCGTAGAGTTCGGCAACGCTGCCACTGCATACCCGCTCCCCACTCTCGAAGGGGCGGAAGTGATCAATGACCGGGTAGGCATTCTCGATGTCGTCATCACGTTTGATGCCGCGTCCGCTCTGATCAGAAGCTATGAACGTGGAGATAGAACCTTCAGTCGAGGTCAGAATCCCGGAGAGCTTCTTGATGATTCCGGTGTAATGTGGGTTGAGGGAGAAGATGGCCTTGAGGCTACGGACGGCTCTGGCACGGTGTTAGAGCGCGTGATCGGCATCGAATCGTTCTGGTTCGGCTGGTTCGCCTTCCGTCCGCACTCACAGATCTACCGAGCGGAATGAGTTCATCCATAAAGATAGGCAGGATCAGTGGCATCAAGATCTCTGTCCACCCAACGTGGATCATCGCGTTCTTTTTCATAGCGTGGACAATCTCTTCGCTGTTCGAACGATCATTCGATAGCTGGAGCCCCGCACAGTACTGGACAGGCGCGGCGATCGGCTCATTTGCTCTCTTTGCATCCGTACTCGTGCATGAGCTTGCCCACTCGCTTGTTGCTCAGCGCCTCGGGCTGCCTGTCGAGGGGATAACGCTCTTCATCTTCGGTGGTGTCAGCCAGATCCGTGGCCGCTACAAGCGTGCGCGGGACGAGTTCCTCGTGGCGTTCGCAGGCCCGCTCTCTTCGCTCATACTCGGCGCACTCGCACTGCTTGCGTGGTTCGCGTTCAGACCCGGCCGCGGCGAGGGCGACCCGAGCCTACTGCTCGGCATCATCTTCTATCTCGGCTTCATGAACATCGTTCTCGGCGTCTTCAACCTGCTCCCGGGGTTTCCGCTGGACGGAGGTCGAGTCCTGCGTTCTATTGTCTGGGGATGGACAAACAGCGAGAGTAAGGCCACTCGCGTTGCGGCAAATGTCGGCAACCTTGTCGCTTACGGGCTGATTGGTTTCGGCATCTATCAGTTCATCGACGGGAACACCTTCGGCGGCATCTGGATGGTCTTCATCGGCCTCTTCCTGCAGTCAGCATCGCGAGGCGAGAGACGTGAGGAACGGCTGAGAAGCTCGGTCGGTCAGGTGCCGCTGAGAGCCGCTGTGCAGAGAACGCCACAGATCGTAAACGCTACTGATCGCGTTGCAGATGTGATGTCAAACGTCGTCTCACGCGGATTCCAGCAAGTGGTTCCCGTCATTGACGACGGGGTTCCAATCGGCTTCTTCACCGCTGCCGATGCAGAACGGTTTCCGACTATCGATTGGATGAACCTGTCTATTGGCGGAGTTATTCGAAGGCAGGAGCCTTACGCCGTACAGCTTGCAGACGACGCCATCGAGGTTCTGGAGGCGTTGCAGGCGAGGAACATCCAGTACGCGATGGTCCTGGCGGGTGACACCGTTGTAGGTGTGGTCGGGCAGCAAGAGCTTGAGTCCCTGATCCGGCTCAGGCAGTCCGGCGGCGGCGCTTCTGTTGACCAGCCGCCGATTTAGCGCCAGTACCGTTTTGCCCGTTCTGGGTTTTGGCACCAGTAGGTTCGGTGCCGGACTGGGACGAGTCGTCAACCACTTCAGCCTCAGGCTCATCCTGCTCTTCAAGTGGAGTTGCGCCCGGCAACGTCACCGTAACCGTGGTCCCGAACCCGACCTCGCTCTCGATCGACGCAGTTCCACCGTGCATCTCGACGAACCTGCGTGCTATCGCCAGCCCAAGCCCCGATCCCTTAACCGAGTTGGCGCCTGAACTCGGCAGGCGAATATGCGTGTCCCAGACTCGTTCAAGCTGGTCCGCTGGAATCCCCGGACCGGTGTCGATGACGCAGATCACCAGTTGCTGCTCGTGAACCGTCACCTCAATCGAAACAGATGCGCCGCTCGGTGAATACTTGGAAGCGTTCGACAGCAGATTCGTCACAACCTGAGTCACCCGCAGGTGGTCTGCCAGCACCGTGTACGGCTGAGCTGGTATGCGGAGCGAAAGCGTCTGTCCTGCAGCTACGAAGATCTGCTCCTGCGCGTCTACGATCTCACCCATCAAGTTGCCGACATCCACTTTCGAGACGATCAACTCGTAGTCGAGTCCCGGCAGGTCACCAATCATCTGGTCCAGCTTGTCCGCCGACTTCTGGATGACCGTAAGGGCCTGCGATTGGCCAGGGCTCAGCTGCTTTTTCGGGTCGACCGAAAGAACTTCGGAGTTGATGATGATGCTCTGGAGCTGCTGGCGCAGATCGTGAGAAGCGTTCTCGATGATGTCCGTACGCTCGGCCAGGGTCGCCTGTAGCTCACGCTTCTCAGCATTTGCGCGCCTGCTGCGAATGCGGTCAGACACGTCGTAGCCGACCAGTGTCACACCCTTAATCGAGCCATCTGTTTCAGTCATCGGCTGTGCCCACACCTCGATCGAGTGCGTGCCAAACGAGGTCAGGACCGTCGCCATCTCACCGCGCAGGGCCTGCCTGATCGCCTCTTCAAGTTGCGGCAGCCTGCGAGTCAGCTCGAAGATCGACCTGTTGTGCATGTCCTCCCGCTTGATGCCAAGGGTCTGTAGACCGTGGCCCTCAAGCGCCTGGCATACACCGTTGAGATCGGCGCTAATCAACGCCACCGGAGCGCTGTCCAGCACAAGGCTGAGCTGCTTGCGGATATCGATAACTTCACGTTTCAGATGCCGGGTCGACACGTATGCGTGCCAGCCAGTCAAAGCGCCCTTGAGTTGACCTGCGAGCGCTGTCGCCAGTTGAATTTGCTCATCAGTCGCAGGCCGGAACCTCTCGCTCAACAGCAGCAAGGCGCACCCCGGGCCTTCGCTCGCCCTGACCGGAATCGCAAGCAGTGACTCGTACCCATCAAATATCGGGAACTGCGCCTCGCCGGTCGATGTCAAAGAGATCGAAACAGGCGCTTCGGCGAACGCAAGTTCCTGCGAAGGCATGTCGGCTAGCGGAACTGAAATGGCATCGAACTGGTTCGGCAGCGCAGACGAGTCGTAACGGACAGCCGCAATGTCTTCAAGGTGATCGAACTCGACGAACAGCGCCCTGTCGTGAGGGAACAGCTTGCAGATGTTGGTTCTGAGGGCTCTCAAGGCCTGCGAGGGATCAGAGAAATCGGCGGCTAGCATTCCGATCTGCGTAACCAGCTCTCGCTTGCGCTGCGAACTGCGCACAGACTCCGTTTCCAGGATTCGGTCGAGAGGGCCTGATATGAACTGGCAAATACGCTCCAGACGGGCAAGGTCTCCGCTCGCAAATGGCTCATCGTCCCGCGGCCAGGCAGTCGCAACAGCCAGCACCCTGTGATCGGCCACAACAGCGGCACGCATCGAACGATCAGAGCCCTGCAATTGGCCTGGCTCACCAAGCCCGAGGCCTGCAATATCGAGAGTACTGAGAACCTCGCCGCCGATTCGCTGCGTGACCTCATCCGGGTGTTCACCGGACGCCGTATCGTAGTTGTAGACGCGGCGATAAGTGCTGGCAGATCGGTCAATCGTGCCCCACGCAACTCGAACGCTCGGAACGATCTCAAGCATCAACTCGGTTACTGATGCGAATAGAGTTGCCGTGTCAGGCGACTTCGCAGCTTCTCGCACTATGGCAAGCAGATCGTTCGGCGGAATGAATCCGGGGTCGTCTGTCGAGTCTTCCGGCTCAGGCGGCACCCCCGGTCTGCCCGACGAAAGGCCAACGCCAAGGTGAACAGCCGGGGCGATGCTTTCGAGAAGCCGAATCATCTCTTTGGGGTTGCTCACAGGCGATGAAAAGCCCGCCAGCATGATGGCAACAATCTCGCCTGCCTCACGTAGAGGCAACGCAGCAACCGCCTGTAGCCCTGACTTGCGCCAGTGAGCGATAGTCGCAGACGGCACGCTCAGGCGCTCAGAGCTTGCTGCCGACGTAAAAACCGCTGCGCCAGTCTTCAGCACTCGTTGCTCGATAGACCCTGCAAGCTGCCACGCAACATCTGGCGCAAGTGCACCATGCTCCTGGTTCCCTGTGCTCGAAGCATCAGGGACGTAGCAACTGCCGGTCACCGGGTCGGCGACATGTATCGAAATTGCGGAGACCGGCAACCTGCGAGCAATGATCTTGCGAGCAGCGTCCAGGAACCCACCGTCATGGTCACGAGACGCCAGTGCGCCGATCTGCCTGACGGTCTCGCTGGCTCGTGAGTAGGATGCGATTCGCCGGTCCAGTTCGGCAGCACGCAGTGTTCCCGCAAGAGTCAGCACGCCGGCTTCAAGCACCAACGTCGCAGAGTCGTTCCACTCCGTTCCGCTTGCTGCTGTGGCGATCACAAGCAGGTGCGCACCGTCCTGGAGATCGGAACGTGCGGCGATATACGCCCCGTCGAACTCCTCTCCGTAGATGATCGCTGGCTCGAACAGAGCAAGCGTCTCAAGCGAATCGACTGCGATAGGCCCTGAGCCTTGCTGCGGGACCAGCGCCGGAGGAAGGTCAATTGTCTCGGTAAGGGAGGACGTGCCCGGTTGCGAATCGCGGGCTATCGGTTCATATATTCCTGAAATCGCCGATGATCGAGCAACAGTGATCGCTTCTGCGCCGGCCGCCGCGCGAAGTTCAGCGGCGAACCGCGATGTGATCTCGAAAACATCGCCAATGCTTCCAGTCTGCTCAGCCAGTCGGCGCAGGATTCCTGCGACATCTACAGGTGCACTGAAGCCTGAAACCGCCTCTGAACTGGCCTTGCCGCCAGCAGCAGGGTCGAGAAGCGTTAGCCAGCCACCCGAAGTCTCAGGCGTGACGACGGTGTTGAGCGAGATGCGGGAGCCGTCATGGCGAACAAATGTGACAGCGCCGCCTGCTCCAACTGCGAATACCTCGGCGGTGGCTTCATCCGGCAGTGCATCGAACTCATGGGCAGCGACTACCCGGTCCAGCAGCGTGATCGCCGCTTCTTCGCCGATCAACGCAGCGATCGGCACCCCTCGAAGCTCTTCGGGCTGCGAGTATCCGAGTGCCAATGCGGCAGTTGCGGACACGGAAAGCACGCGACCGTCAGCATCGAAGCCAATCCTGGCGTCGTCGCTGATTCCTTGTTGGCCCGGTTGCCCCGGCTGTGAATACTCTTCTGGCACTGATATATAAGGATTTCTGGCCGACAGGGGTCCGTTTCGTGCCGTCGTCAGTTAGGCGGACACCTGGCTGAAGGCACACTTTCACACGGCCGAATCAGGTCACCCAGCGGTTACTTAGGTTGCAACACCGGATCAATTCGGGTCCCGTACGGGTACAGGAGAATTATTGAATTCACCCGCCGATGCGTGTCAGTTCAGAACTGGTACGAATTCACACGCATTCGTGTGTAGGGGCAGGGCCGTGAAGCTGACTAGCCGAGATCGCTGACGTCGACCACCGCTCTCCGGTGCTTGCCAATTCCCACAAGCCGCTCGCCGTCTCGCGCCTCCACCTCAAACGTCAGCTTCTTGCCCTCTTTAGCGATGAGCCGAGCCACTGTGACTATGCTCGCTCCGAGTTTTGCAGGCGAGACGTGCTTTACGTCGACGTGAAATCCAACCGTTGTCTCGCCTCCACGAAGCGCCTTCTCCGCCAGTTCAGTGCAGGTCGTCTCCATCTCCCAGATCATCGACGGGCTAGACAGCACCGCGTGTCGCGGATCTCCAGATGGGCCAGAAGGGTTGTACAGGTGACGTTCCTCGACCTTCCATTCGCGACGGTATTCCAGCCCAAGCGGCTTCTCGTCTGGAGCTTCAGGAGTCATCGGATTAAAGCGCCATGATGCCGTACCCGGCATCGACTGGAATGATCGCACCAGTGGTACCGGTCGAAAGGTCGCTCAACAGGAAGAGCGCCGTGTTGGCCACTTCGTCGTGCGTGATCGGACGCTTCAGCGGCGATCGCTCCTGGTGAGCACGGCGCATATCGTTGAAGCCGGGAATGGAACGTGCAGCAAGAGTCGGTAGCGGTCCCGCCGATATCGCGTTGACCCGTACACCGGACGGCCCGAACTCCGCCGCAAGCTGCCGCACCTCGTTCTCAAGCGCCGCCTTCGCAGTTCCCATGATGTTGTATCCGGGATACACCTTGACCGATGCGTCGAAGGTCATCGCAATGATAGAGCCGCCCGATTCTGCCATGAGCGGTGCACCGTACCTGGCGATTGGCACCAGCGTGTAAGCACTGGCCTCAAGCGCCGTGCGAAAACCCTGTAGCGAGACATCTGAGAACGGTCCGCCAAGATCGTCTCGCTCTGCGTAAGCGACCGAATGCACGATGAAATCCAGTGAGCCCCAGTCGCTGGCGATCTTGTCGTAGACGGCTTTCACCTGCTCTTCATCAGTGGCGTCGCACTCGAAAAGGGTTGAAGTACCAAGCTGTGACGTGAGTTTCTCGACCGGCGCTCGCAGTCGCTCGGTCTGGTATGTGAAGGCCAGCTCAGCGCCAGCCTCGGCAAGCCGCTGCGAGATCACCCATGCGATAGATCGCTGGTTTGCGACGCCAAACACGACGCCTTTCTTTCCGGTCATATCAATTGAAACAGGCATGTTTTTCTCTTGTGTGATCGCTCTTGGCGGTCTGGTCTATGTCCAACTATGAGTGCTGGTAAAGCCTACCGTTTTCTCAAAACCTGCGTCCATTGTTGCGAAATGCTTTCGGCACTGAGACCGGGCGGCCAAAGGCCGAAATGGCTGTCATTCCGGGCGAAGCCGGAGTAGTTTTCAATCTACCTGTGGCCCAGAATCTATCGTTGACCGCAAAGCCACGGTCAGATCCCTCCGTTTCAGTCGGGATGACACAAAGCTAACGCCGCTCGCCGCATAAAAACGCAGCTTGCTGCCTCGTCAACAAACCGACCCTGCAATCCAGCTCTCTCAAGCCGAAAACGCAGCTTGCTGCCTCGTCAACAACTCAACCCTGCAAACCACCGCTCTAAAGCCGAAAACGGCGCACGCGCCCTACCAGTTGGTGTGGGAGCCGTCTCTTCTGTGCGGGTGCGGAGCCTCCCAGAACCGGAACGGCTCCGTCAGCTTGCTCTCATCAACATCAATACCCAGTCCCGGTGTATCCGGCACCTTGTAGCCATTGCTCTCAAACAACACCTGCTGCGGGAAGATCTCAAGATCCGGGTTCTCCGCCCGATCCATATTCACCTCAAGCCACGCAAAGTTCGGAGCAGCCGCGCCAAGATGCACTGAAGCCGCAGTGCAAATCGGCCCCAACGGATTGTGCGGCATCAGGTCTATGTAGTGCGCCTCGGCCCAGCCCGCCACCTTCATCGACTCAGTGAACCCGCCGACATTGCAGATGTCCACACGAGCAAAATTTGTGATGCCGCGCTCGATGTACGGCAGGAACTGCCACTTGGAAGCGAATTCCTCACCGATGGCAAACGGAACATCAGTCATCTTGCGAAGCTGCTCGTAAGCCTCAGGCGTCTCATCCCGAATCGGCTCCTCAAGGAAATCCAGCGTGTGCGAAGGCATCATCTGGCAGAACGAAGCGGTCTCGGCCACCGACAGCCTGTGGTGGTAGTCAATGCCAATGATCGCCTGGTTACCAAGCTGCTCCCGAGCCTTGATGAGCCACTCAGCCGAATTTGCTATTGACTCACGAGGCTCGAAAAGCCCGCCGCTCTGGATGTCCATGTTGTCGTAGGACAACCGGAACGCATTGATGCCGCGGCCCATGAACTCCTTCGCCTGCTCAATCATCTCCTGCCCGTAAGGTCCGGCGGTCGTTGCAAAAACAGGAACGGTGTCCCTGTGCTTGCCGCCAAGCAGCTCGTACACCGGAACGCCGAGCTTCTTTCCGACGAGGTCGTGCAGTGCGAGGTCGATGGCAGATATCGCAGCGGTCAGTGATCGGCCGCCTTCGAAGTACTGGCTGCGGTACATCTCCTGC
>JAJCYX010000325.1 GCA_029262715.1 Chloroflexota bacterium | reverse complement strand
CTGACGAAGGTGTCGAGCATCGTCTCGCATTCGTCCATCGTGATGTTGTATCCGGGACCGGCGTCTGCGAAGCAGGTCGGACAGGCTAAGTTGCAGACTGTGTTTACCTCGATCAGAACGAGGCAAGCGTGCTGCTTGTGGTCAGGGCAGAGGCCGCAGTCGTACGGACATCCATCCTTGATCTCAGTGCTGAACTCAAGAGGTATGGTTCCGGGTTTGTTGTACTTCAGGCTGTTTACATAGCCTTCCGCGTCGGGTGAGATCAACACTTCGAGCGTCTTGCCGTCATTGCAGCCTGCCGGGCAGCGCTTCCGCATGATCACCCGGTTGTCCTTCAGGTGAATCTCGCCGTTGATGATCTCCTTGCATACCGGGCACATGGTGCGCGTCAACTCGTAAAAAACCGAGTCAGCGGTCTTCATCACTCTTTTGCGGGTCACCTGTTTCTCCGGCTTGTCCGAACCGGCGTCGACCTTGTCCTTCGCACGCGTCAAAGACTGCTCCTGACTGATATGGCGTTAGTTGAACACATTGAGGTTTATCGAAGCGTCCGTAACCGTGCGCTGTAGAAATGCTTGTTTGAGGTTTTGATGCGATCTGTCCAGAAGAGATGGCGCACCGTCATCTTATGTACCAGCATCAGACCTTCAACCGGGCACGGATACTGGCCGCCCGCAAACACAAACATGATTCAGGAGCATGAACCATGGAATACAACGGCGGAGCGGCTGTCGCAGCCGGAGTCCTCGCCGGACTCATCATGATAGTTCCAATGTATATGGGTCTAGCGATGATGCCGCGCCATATGAAGATGGACCTTCTGAAATTGATGGGCACCATGATGATGCCTATTAGCGGAATGACTTACCCGATTGGCCTGATGGCTCACATAGGAGCGAGCATAGCCTTCGCGCTGATCCACGTCGCTCTTTTCAATCTGTTCGACATCGATTCGGCTCTCGCCGCGTGGGGAATTTTATTTGGTCTCGGTCACGCCGTAATTACTGGCATGGCGTTCGGAATGATGCCCTCGATGCACAAAGGCATTAAGGACGGAATCGTCGATGCGCCGGGCTTCATGGCACTCAACTACCCGCAGGCAACAACCATGGGTTTCGTAATGGTCCACGTTTTGTTTGGCGTGCTGGTTGGCGCTTTTTATGAGGCATTCATCTAGGAGCATTCGCAACCTGAATAAGAAAAGCCCCGCTAGCTGTCGAACTGCTAGCGGGGCTTTTGCGTTCAGGGGTTGGATCCGCTCACGGCGGATGAGGTTAGTGGCTTCAAGTACCGTGGCCGGAGAGCTGAGCCCGCACAGCCAGCCACTTAAACCACAGGAACCCTTTTTCCTCGATCAATAGCGCAACCGCTTTTGCGGCCAGCGCTTTCGAAACCAGCAGTTCCACACCTTCGTCGCGCACTCTTTGGTACGCGCTCATGTTCGTTTTTCTGGCGTAGGTGTCTACCGACACCCTGGCGTGGCCGCCTCAACCGACCGCGTCGAGGTAGTCGAGAGCAATGGGCCGGTCTCTCTTGTTCAGGTTGCGCTTCGCGCCCTCAGTAAGGAGTAGTTGCATATTCGGGGAGTCCACGAATTTCCCGGTCGAACAGACCGAGCTTCATAGCTTGCAGACGGTTCACTAAAGTGCGATAGTCCGGCCCGAGGCCGAACTACACCTCAAATATAGATGCTTTATCCACCGGTTGGGATGCGTGTCGAACGCGTTGAAGCGATAGAGTGGGGCGCGATTCCATCTTGTAGTAGTTTCGAGAATCGGGTTGCGAAATTCGAAATTTGCGGTTGGCGCGTGAATCCACTTGTGATAATGTTCACACTCGACGAATCCGATGGGGCTAAACGATGCCTGAGACGAACGGTCTACCAGACAAAAATGGTGAGGACGGTTCAGCAAACGGGCATCAAGGTAGTCGATCCGGCGGAGAGTGGCAGGAAACTGCGGTTCTACTCGCCCGAATCTCAGGTGTTGGCTGGTTCGTTGCTGGCAGCATCGGGGCTGGGATAGGCGCAGGCTGGCTACTTGACCGACAGTTCGGCACAGAACCTGTGCTTCTACTGGTAGGTCTGCTCCTGGGAGTGGTGGGAGCTTTCGCAGGGATGATCAGGCTGCTTAGCGCATTCGGCAGGCAGCGCACGAAACGTTGATAACGGTCCGTCACGGACCACGAAAAGGGCAAGTCAGGGACCATTGGGGAAACTAACCTCTAACCCCAAGTTACTAATTGCTGCCGTTATTGCGGTAGCAATTCTCTTTACCTCCGTTCTGGGTGGCGCTTTAGGCGCATCTTTCGGCCTGGGATTCCTCGGCGGCCCTATTCCTCTTATTCAGCTTCCCGCTGAGTACATCGTCGAAATCGGCGGCTACCAGTTGATGAACACCTTCGTGATGTTCTGGCTGGCCATTCTCGTCATCATCTTCCTCGTATTCCTTGCAACTCGAAACATGAAAGAGGTTCCCGGCAGGTGGCAGAACCTGTTCGAGAGTTTCTTTGAGTTTTTCATCGACCTTGCTGAAAAGGCTGGTGGCGGCAGCAAAGGTCGCATGTTCCTTCCGGTTGTCACGGCCATCTTCCTGGGAGTGCTGTTCTCCAACTGGCTCGGAACACTCCCCGGCGTCGGCAGCATCGGCCGAATCGAATCTCTCGAAGAGTTCGCTGAGATAAAGATCGGTAAAGAACTGAAATCTCTCGATGAGTCAGACCTGGCTAAGGAATTGAAGGAAATTGGATTCGCCCAGTTCTTTGAGGACTACGTTGTTAACGGTGACGATGACCACGAAATTGAGGTTATTGACGAAGCCGTTCGTGAGTTCATGTCCGAACACGGCGAAGACAAGTTAGTCATCTTCTCCGGTTCATCAGGAGTAGGTTTCATCCAACTTGGCCGCGGAGAGCAGTGGAAAGTCCGCGTCAACCAGTTGATTCAATCGCCTGCAGATTTCCATGACGAGGGACAAGTCGAGGACTATATTCACGCCGTCGAAAACCCTGAGGTTCGGAGTGGTGTAGAGCCGGAAGAAGAACAGGACTGGACCGCTGAAGACGTCGCCGATGGCAGAGTTGGCCTACTCGTCCCCTTCTTCCGCGGTGCTAGCACAGACCTGAACACCACTCTCGCTATCGCCATATTTGCCATGATCAGCGTGCAGTTCTGGGGTTTCCGAGCACTGGGCTTCAAAGGCTACGGCGGGAAATTCATCGTCAACCCGATCAAGGACCCGATCGGCTCTTTCGTGGGCGGTCTGGAACTGATCGGCGAGTTCATCAAGATAATCTCGTTCACCTTCCGTCTATTCGGAAACATGTTTGCTGGAGAGATCCTGCTGATCGCGATGGGATTCCTGTTGCCATTGATCGGAATAATTCCGTTCCTTGGCCTCGAACTGTTCGTCGGTGTTATCCAGGCTGCGATCTTCTCAGTGCTGACACTGATATTCGGCTCACTTGCGATTCTGTCGCACGAGCATGGTGATCATGACGAGGAGCACGGCGCGCCCGGTGCTCTTGGGGCGGAACAAGAGGCGCACTAACTACTAAAGGCTGTCTGTGCCGGCAGCGGGATTAACTCTCGGCTGGCACAAAAAAGTAATACCGGGCAACGGCAAGCGCAGTGGTCCCGGCAAATGCGGGCAGGTTTCGCGGAGAAGCGAGAGTTGCCGTAAGAACGCAAGGGACCCTGGAGGGCTCAGTTGGAAGAAATAATCACGAAGATTACCGAATTTAAGGGGCTAGAACCCATCGGTGCAGCTATCGCTATCGGTCTTGGCGCAGTTGGTCCTGCTCTGGGTATCGGTCTGCTGGCTGCAAAGGCAATGGAGGCGCTGGGTCGCAACCCAGAAGCTGCCGACGCTATTCGTCAGAACATGATTCTGGCAATCGCCTTCGCAGAAGCTATCGCAATTTACGCCCTGGTTGTGGCTGTCATCATCCTGTTCGTTTAACGAACCGGTTCAAGACTGCCTGACAAGGCAACGCAGAGAACGACTGCCGGTCATGAGCGAAATCCCATGACCGGCAGTCACAAATTACTGCGGAGAGGGCTATGGACGCACTCGGAATAAATCTGCCTGGTCTGCTGACTCAGCTGATCAGCTTCACGATCCTGTTTTTGATCCTGTACAAGTTCTTGTATGGGCCAATAACGAACATGCTCGATCAGCGTGCAGAGCGAATCAAGGCCAGCCTTGAGGCCGCCGAACGCGCTCGCACTGAAGCTGCATCATCCGCTGAAGCGGTTGAGCAGGAGATGGGTAAAGCGCGGCAAGAGGGTCAAAGGCTAATTGCCGAGGCCCAGGAAGCTGCGAGGCGGGCTGGTGAACAGATTGAGCAGCGATCTCGCCAGCAGTCTGACGAAATTATCGCTCGAGCGCAGTCGGAGATCGCCCAACAGCGTGATTCGGCAATTGAAGAGCTCAGGCGTCAGTTCGCAGGTCTTGCGGTCCTGGCAGCAGAGCGAGTGGTAGAGCGTGAGCTTGACCCTGCCCGCCATCAGGAACTTATAGACAGCGTGCTTGAAGAGGGACTTTCCGCAAGGCAGAACTAGCCAGGCGGAAGTTGAACAACAGAATTGAAACTCGTCATCGGTCGAGACTGATGACGAGAACGGAGAACGAATGGCGGGAGCAACTCCCAGAAGATACGCACAGGCCGCATTCTCACTGGCACTCGAGAACGAAGGAGTGGACAGGTGGGAAGGCGATCTTCAACGCGTTCTAGAGGTACTGAAAGACGCTGACGTGATAGCGCTTCTTTCGGCCCCGCAGGTGCCTGAAAAGGTCAAACTGGACGGAGTGACAACACTCTTACCGGATGTTGCGCCGCTGATCAGGAACATGGTCTCCATCATCGTTCTACGCGGTGACATCATGAAGTTCGGCAGAACGGTACAGGCATTTGGCGAAATGGCGGACGACAGCCGCGGCACGGCACGTGCTGAAGTGGTCACCGCCGTCCCGTTGGATGATGCGCGCAAGCAGCGTGTTGCAGCAGGTCTTGCAGCATTGGTCAACCGCAAAGAGGTTGTGCTAACTGAACGACAGGACCCTGAGATCGTTGGCGGGCTGATCGCAAGGGTCGGTGACAGGCTTATTGACGGCAGCACACGCACCAGGCTCCGGGCCTTGAGAGACGATCTGGCGGCCGGAAATTAAGCAATTGAAACTCCCAGATATGCCAAACATTCGCAAACGGGAACAGGTTTTAGAGCACGAAAAGAAGGTGTCCGATGTCGGTTAGAGGCCAGGACATAGCTTCGGTCATTAAGAGACAGATCGAAGAGTTCGGTGGCGAGTTGACGATGGTCGATGTCGGCACCGTCATTGAAGCCGCAGACGGTGTGGCACGGATTCACGGGCTCTCCGGTGTGCGCCTGAACGAGATCTTGCAGTTCCCTGGAGATGTGCTCGGTCTTGCGCTGAACCTT
>JAJCYX010000324.1 GCA_029262715.1 Chloroflexota bacterium | reverse complement strand
AGGCAGCGCATTGAGCAGTACCAGGATTCGCTCGTTGACATCGGTCACACAGGCTATCTCGAAACGGTCGAAAAAGCTTTCTCATATGTGTGCAGGCTGAATGGGCTCGATCCAGAACGGTCAGCGATCAAGAAGTGGATGGAAAGCTGGCAAATGCTATCCCCGTTTCCAGAGGTCGTCGCCGGACTGGATCGCTTGAAATCCCGCTTCAAGCTGGTTGCTCTCTCCAATGGCAATCCGTGGTTCCTGGACCATCTTGTGAAGAATCGGATCAAGTACGACTTTCACGATGTGATATCGGTCGAATTGGCTGGCTCGTTCAAGCCGCATCCCGGTGTGTACCGAAGGGCGGCGAGGGAGCTGGACATGGAGGTTGGTGAGCTGATCATGGTGTCTGCGAACTCGTTCGATGTGATGGGTGCACGGACGTGCGGACTGCGTGGAGCTTACGTGAACCGGTACAACCTGCCGTTCGAGGATACGCACCAGCGCTACATGCCGGACGTGACCGTGGCCAACTTCACGGAACTTGCGGACGCGCTGCTGGCCTGAACCGCTCCGAAGGCCGGGGCGGACGTTTTCTCTACATAGTCGTCAAATTCCCTTGACGTGATTTTCACAGTTCGTGGCTATCGTTGAGAGGAAGTCGGCGAACGGTTGACCGGTTTGTGATTCCGTTCCTGCACTGGGCGAAGGCGAATGGGTTGTCATTCTGAACTTGATTCAGAAACTCTCGGGCGACTGCACTAGCCCGGTCAGAACCCTCCGCGATGGTCAGGATGACACATAGAAAACGCAGCTCGCTGCTCGGGATGACATGTTTGCGTATGGGAAGACAACCCATCCGCCGAAAACGCAGTTCGCTGCCGCAGCTTGCTGCTTAAAGGACAAATCTTGCGGTCTAGACGACTCACCGGCTGGCTCATCACGCTATCTGCGATCTCGATAGCAGCGGTCGCTTGTTCGTCCGGCGATTTGAGCCCTGCCGATGACAATCCGCAGGCAACCTCGACTGCGGCCCAACCGACTGCAACGGTTCCCAGTGACGGCCCTGCGCCTACGCCCGGGACAGCCCCCACACCAGGTGGCGACGGCATCTCACCTGAACTGGCCGCGTTCCTTGCGGACATAGACCGCAAGATGGCCGAAATACGCGGCATACCGGTAGCTGATCCAGTCCCGTTCAGGTTCCTCGACGACACGGGAATCGACGCCTACGTGCGGGATCAGATAGATGACCCCGAGACCGTAGAGGAGATCGGCAAAGCGGATGCCCTGTACAAGTTACTCGGCCTGATTTCAGTCGAATCTGTCCTGTTCGATCAGTACTCATCACTGCTCGACGCCCAGGTACTCGGCGCATACGATCCGGATGTCGAGGAATTTGTCGTACGTCAGCCCGGTGCGGAGTTCGGTCCATCCCAGGAATTCACGTATGCCCACGAGTACGTTCACCGGCTGCAAGACGCCCAGTTCAGCCTGGACGCGATCCTTGATCGACTGGAAGAGGAAGGAAATAGCGACCGCTCGCTGGCGTTCTCGGCGCTCGTTGAGGGTGATGCGACTACATCACAACAGCTCTATGCGATCAGGCATCTGGACCTGAACCAGCTAAGCCAGATCCTGGCCGAGTCGCAGGAAGCTATCGAAGGCTCTGAAGGCGCACCCTACATACTCCAGCGCGGGCTCGAGTTTCCGTACATAGAGGGAGCTAGCTTTGCGGATCGTCTGCGCTCAACGCAGGGCATTGAATCGCTCGACGCAGCATTCGCAAATCCACCTGATTCGACAGAGCAGATCCTGCACATCGAAAAATATGTCAACCGTGAGTTGCCTCTTGAGGTATCTCTCCCCGAAGGGTTATTCGATTCAGAAGGACTGAATGGCGAAGGTTGGGATGTGATTGATGAAGATGTATTCGGCGAATTCTTCCTGAAGGCATGGCTAGAAGCGATTGGCGCTCGAAGCAGCGATGCGGCTGAAGCCGCTGCCGGCTGGGGCGGTGACGCCATGACGCTCGCCGTGAACAACGAAGGTGAACATGCGTTGGTCGGCATGATCGCCTGGGACAACCCGTCTGTGGATGCAGAGCAGTTCTACCTGGTCCTGACCTCTATCATGGCCGCATCACCAGAGTTCCTGAGAGCGGATATTGGTCCGAATGTAGGCATCAAGGCTTACGAGGGAGAGGGCGGTGTGATCGTCGCAGCGACCTTCAACAGCCCCGAAAGAGGCGAGTTCACCGCTATCGCCGCAGCCCCCGAACTGAACGATGCCATGTCGCTGGTGCTCGCTCTGGCTGGCTGAGAAACAGGCGTCTTCCCTCTCTTCTCGGTTACTCTCCCCTATCCGCCGTTGCTATACTCGCCCCGCAGTTCGATCTGGTGTTGGCCCATCGCATAACCGGGGCCCATCGGCTCGTTCAAACTTGCCCATCACTTTCAATCAAGTAGCGGAATAGAAAATGCCAGTAGACATCATCCTGCCTCAGTGGGGCATGGGCATGAACGACGGAACCGTGATCAAGTGGCTCAAGAGCGTTGGTGACCCGGTCAAGAAGGGCGACCAGCTGGTAGAGATCGAATCGTCCAAGGTCAACGCCGAAGTTGAGGCCACCGCAGACGGCACGCTTGGCCGTGTGAACGTCGAAGAGGGCAAGACCGTAAACATAGGCACCGTGCTCGGTCTTCTACTTAAAGAGGACGAAACCGAAGCCGATCTACCTGCAGTGGTCGCTCCTGCCGCTCCGGCCGCTGGCCGATCTGGCCCGGCTGCGTCATCGGGCACTACACGGCCTGCTGGCAAGAAGGTCATCGTTGCACCACGGGCACGCAAGCTCGCCCAGCAACTTGGAGTCGATATCGAGACGGTCAACGGCACAGGCCCAAGCGGCCGCATCACAGAAGACGACGTGCGCGCCGTTGCTGAAGGCGGCTCCGCTTCTGCACCGCCGCCGTCCACGATTCCAGTCAAAGAGACCATTCCTTTGACCGGCATCCGGGGGACAATCGCCCGGCGCATGAGCGAGAGCGCCAGCATACCCACAGTCACACTGAACACTCACGCAGACGTGACTCCGGCAATGGAGGCTCAGAAGGAGCTACTAAAGGCGTGGCGCTCGGAACGCATTCGCCCGCAGTACCAGGACCTCGTGCTTGGAGCCGTGGCCCGTGCGCTTGCCGAAACACCGCAGGCCAACGCTCACCTTGTCGGCGACGAGATTCGCATATTTGAAGAGGTCAATCTTGGAATCGCGGTTGCACTGCCGGAAGGCTTGATAGTCCCCGTAGTACACAATGCGGACAAGAAGTCGCTGCTTGAGATAGCAAAAGAGGTGCGAGAGCTGGCTCGCGATGCGAAGTCCGGCAAGTTGAGCATCGATCAGATGACCGGTAGCACGTTCTCGGTCACCAACCTCGGCGCATATGACATCGAGGCTTTCGATCCACTGTTAAACCCGCCTGAGATCGGAATTCTCGGTCTTGGAAGGGTGGAGGAACGCCCGGCAGTTGTCGACGGCGGGTTTGAAGCGAGATCAATTGGCCATCTGAGCCTGACGTTTGATCACAGAGCGTGGGACGGGGCTCCGGCGGCCGAGTTCTTGAAGAAGATAGTGACTCACCTTAAGAACACTGCCTGGATGCTCACCTAGTCG
>JAJCYX010000323.1 GCA_029262715.1 Chloroflexota bacterium | reverse complement strand
CTTCCCTCGAAATTGCCGTGTGCCGCATCTCTTTTATTGAGAACGCATCTCAATTGCGTAATAGATGGAACTATTAAGACGTCTTCATCGTCTCTTCACCGAATCTTGAAGATGGACATACAGAATGGTTCCGTCCGCAAGGGGACTGATGAGGAGATAATCGAGATGCTTTACTTCAAGGCCTGCCCAAAGTGCCAGACCGGCACGATTGAGCACAACAGGGATCCGTGGTCGGAGTACCTGCAGTGTCTCAATTGCGGCCTGATGAGAGACGTGCGAGATGGTCTGACCGCTGTGCAGGCACTGAAAGACCTGCACGTTGAGTTCAAGGCGCAGCTCGCTGCTGAAGAGGCAAAGGCGATAGCCTGAGTTCGCTTCCGTCCGACGAAAATCGAATAGTTTGTTCTGAGGCGCAGATGATTACATCTGCGCCTCTTTTTGTATGTGTGATCTGCTTTCGGCTACCAACTGAGCACCGTAGAATCACCACGGCTGACGATTTGTGAACGGAATAGTGTTGGGTTGGCGGTGTGAACAGTTCGAGTACCAGCAAAAGGTGGACCTAATAGTGGCAGGTCGGGAAGAACAGAAGCGCCAACCGCAGGAAAGGTTGCAAGACGCGACTGACAGATTGCTGCTTGCTACAAGGCTTGGCAGAGGGAGCGATTCCCGCACCGAGCGCCGTTTCCTGGGCGGCATAATTGCGGGATTCCTGGTGCTTGTTGGGGGAACGATTGGCTATGTTCTAGTCGAGAATGCCGGCTGGTTTGACTCTCTGTACATGACCATCGTCACAATCTCGACGGTCGGGTACTCCGAGATAATTCCGCTCGGAACCGGCGGCCGGGTGCTGAACATCTTCGTCATCCTGTTTGGGGTTGGCACAGTCCTGTACGTCGCCAGCATTTTGGCGGAATATCTTTTCTCAGGTGAACTTCGCGAGATCATTGGACAACGACGCATGAACAGACACATAGCAGGAATGACAGGCCACTACGTTGTTTGCGGGTATGGCAGGACCGGTGAACAAGTTGTGTCCGAACTCACACACTCCGCAAAAGAGGTGGTTGTAGTGGATGTGTCTGAGCAGAACGTTGCACGGGCAACTGAGGCAGGAGTTTCTGCGGTACTGGGAGATTCTGGCAGTGATGAAACACTGCGTGAGGCGGGTATTGAACGAGCCGCAGGTATGGTCGCAGCGGTTGCGCCAGATGCATCGGTGCTTATGGCAGTGTTATCTGCCCGTGCGTTGAATCCTGACCTCAACATCGTAGCTCGGGCGGACAACGAGGAGAGCGAGTCGAAGCTAAGGTCTGCGGGCGCCAACAGAGTGCTTTCGATTCACCGTATAGCGGGGCACCGCCTGGCCAATATGGTCGTTAGACCTGAAGTCGCCGAGTTCCTCGAACTTGTGCTCACTGATCATGAGGTGGAGGTTGAGATGGACACGGTCCGGCTCGCTGAGAGTTCGCCGTTCGACAAGATGACGCTGAGCGAAACAAACCTGATTGAGCGTACGAGCGCAAATATCGTAGGCATCAGGAAACGGGGCGGATCGGTAACGGTTGTTGCGACGCCGGGTACGATCGTCAACTCGACCGATATCCTTGTAGCAATCGGTACAACGCACCAGCTCGATGAGCTGAAAGAGATGGCTTCTGTCGGCGCATAACCTGGCCCGGCTCTAGTCTTTACCCAGCGCCTTCTTGCCAGCTTCAAGCGTCTTCACTATCTCGTCGACATCGAACACGCAGCCACCCCATGTCCCACCTGAGACTCCCTGCAGGGCGGCCCAGAGCCGTGAGTCGTCCGGTAGCTGAGGGTGCGGTGCAAGGTTGCCCGGCTCTGCACGCCGCTCCAGTTCGGCAGTTCCCCATTCGGCGCTTTCAACCTCCCCATTTCGACCGACAAGGTTGATTGAACCTTTGAGAGTGTTGCGATCGACATTGATCTCGATCGTGTCGCCTTCCTCAACTCTCCCGATTGGTCCCCCAGCCAGCGCTTCCGGCCCGACGTGACCTATGCAAGCTCCGGTGGAAACTCCAGAGAAGCGAGCGTCTGTGATGAGCGCTACATGTTTGCCGTAAGACAGGTGCTTGAGTGCCGCAGTGATCTGGTAAACCTCTTCCATGCCGGTGCCCATTGGCCCACCGCAGGTCAGCACCATGATGTCGCCAGCCTTCACCTTTTCGTCCTCGTCACGCGACTTAATGGCGCGAATCGCATCACGCTCGGAGCGGAATACGCGTGCCTTGCCGGCGTTCCGGTAGACGCCGTCCTCGTCCACTACCGTCGGGTCGATCGCCGTGCTCTTGATGACTGAACCCTCTGGTGCAAGGTTCCCTTTCGGGAAGCTGACCGTGCTGGTCAAGCCCCTGGATTTAGCCTGGTCCGGAGACATAATCACGTTGTCCGGGTCAATTCCGTCGTTATCTTTTAGATAGCTGCGAACATCTGCGCGACGCTCAGAGTCTTCCCACCAGTCCAGGTTCTCACCCAGAGTCTGGCCCGTTGCAGTAAGCACATCGGTGTTGAGCATCCCCAGACGGCGCAGGTGGAGCATCACTTCCGGTACACCGCCTGCCGCATAGAGCTGCGCCGTTGGGTGGCCAACCGGACCATTTGGCAGTACGTCGACCAAACGCGGTACTTGAGAGTTGATGTTGTTCCAGTCCTCTACACCCATCCTTTTGCGACCGGCAGCGTGAGCAATCGCCGGTGTGTGAAGCAGAAGGTTCGTGGAGCCGCCGCATGCTGCGTGGACAACCATCGCGTTCTCGAAAGCGTCGTCGGTCAGAATATCGCTCGAAGTAACGCCGCGCTTCTCCATCGCCACAAGCGCCCTTGCCGTTCGTTCGGCGACACTTCGCCATGCCGGAGTTCCCGACGGCGATAGTGCTGCATGAGTGATCGCAAGCCCGAGAGCTTCGGAAACGACCTGAGAAGTTCCTGCTGTTCCAAGGAACTGGCAACCTCCGCCGGGAGACGCACAGGCTCGGCAGCCGACATCTTGAGCGTACTCAAGGGTCACCTCTCCTTGTGCGAAGCGAGCACCAATCGACTGGATCTGCCCTGCGTCTTCGCCGTTGTTTGGCGCGAGAGTCACGCCACCGGGAACGATAGCTACTGGAGTGTCTCGCAGGCCGGCAAGCGCCATCATCATGGCGGGCAAGCCCTTGTCGCATGATGCGATGCCTAGCACACCGCGTGCGGTTGGTAGAGAGCGTGCGAGGCGTCGAAATACCTGTGCCGCATCGTTGCGGTAGGGCAGGCTGTCGAGCATGCCGGTTGTGCCCTGTGTACGGCCGTCGCATGGGTCTGAACAGAAGAGTGCGAAAGGTACGGACTGTAGCGCCCGAAGCTCCTTCGCCGCAGATTTGACCAGTGATGCCAGTTCGAAATGGCCGGTGTGAAGACCAAGAGCGACAGTCGTGCCGTCTTCTTCCCGAATGCCGCCAGCCGTGGAGAGGATGACGAACTGTTTGCGCAGTAGTTCAGATGGCTGCCAGCCCATGCCGGCATTCTGGCTCATTCCGAAGTGATTGCCACTTGGTTCGTCGATCAGGAACTCTGGTGTAAACGGCACGCTTCCTGCTGGTCCGTCTGAGTGAGTTTTGATCTCCCAGTTGGCCGTTCCTGGTGTTGATCCAAGAACATCGGCGGCGGAAACGTCTTTGGTGTCGTGGCCCGGGTAAGAGCGCGTGGTCATGTTCTGCTCCAGCAGTAGCAATGATCTCGTTTAATTGCGGACTCTGGAGTATACGGGCCTTGGAGCGCGGACGAAGGCTGAGTGCGTTGTGGCTGCGCGTTAGGACGGGGTTATCGTCCTCGGTCTAGTGCTCGGTTCAATATGAATGCCGAGTTGATTAGCGAGAGGTGAGTGAACGCCTGCGGAAAGTTGCCGAGCATGTCACCCGTTGGTCCCGTCTCTTCGGCGAACAGGCCAAGGGGTGATGCGTAGCCGAGCATTCTTTCGAACAGGAAACGTGCGTCGTCCAGTCTTCCCATTCGAGTGAAGGATTCCACCAGCCAGAACGTGCACATCGCGAATGTGCCCTCTTTGCCGTCCAGACCGTCCGGCGATGAGGCATGGTCATAGCGGTAAACGAGGCTGTCACGTGTAAGTCGCTGTTCGATCTGATTCACTGTCGTCATCATGCGCGGGTCACGTGGTGAGAGCGCTCCGATATTCAGCAACTGCAGCAACGATGCATCGAGAACGTCCGAGCCGTAGCTCTGAACAAAGCTCTGAAGCTCCTGGTTCCAACCCTTTTCCATTATCTCCTCAAGGATTGCGTCCCGAGCCGCGATCCACAGATCCCTCGACGCGGGCAAAGATCGCTCATCGGCCAGCTTGAGTCCTTTGGCGAGCGCGTTCCATGCCATTAGCTTGGAGTGCACAAACTGCTGCGGCCCGCCTCTAACTTCCCAGATTCCTTCATCGGGAGTGCGCCAGTTCCGCGCTACCCAATCAAGAATGTTTCGAAGAGAACGCCAAAGGTCGTAGGAGATCGGGTATGCGTGGCGGTTGTAGACATAGACCGCTTCCATCAACTCGCCGTACATGTCCAGTTGCAGCTGCCCGTGAGCAGCGTTGCCAACTCGCACCGGACGGGAGCCGTGGTAGCCGTCTAGGTGCTCCAGTTCGATCTCGGTTAGCTCACGTTCACCACGGATGCCATACATGATCTGAAGTGGGTGCTCAGCGCCATTTGCCTCGCGGCATCGCTCTCCGAGCCAGCGCATGAACATACGTGCCTCTTCGATGTATCCGGTGCGCATGAAGGCCTGAAGAGTGAGCGAAGAGTCCCTGATCCAGCAGTATCTGTAATCCCAGTTACGGCTGCCTCCGATCTCCTCAGGTAGAGACGTTGTCGGCGCAGCGATGATGGCCCCGGTCGGGCTGTAGGTGAGGAGCTTGAGAGTTAGTAGAGACCGAATCACGTCTTCACGCCATCGACCACTGTACTCACACCGCGCTACCCATTGACGCCAGTAGTCCACGGTTTCGTGGAACAGTTCTTCGCCCTCGTCGGACGAAAGTGCCTTTGGTGTCGGGCTACCTTCGTCTAGCCACTCGAGTGAGAATGTCATTGCCTCACGCGGTCCGAGCTTGAACTCAGCTACTACTCCGCCTTCACGTATTGAGAACTCGCACGGCAGCGAAAGGCTCAGGCGCTCTCCGGTGTTCGCACGGAATATCACCCCTGCATCTGTCATTTCGACGGTATGGGCCGTGGCACCAAAGTTGAATTTTGGTCTGCATTCCAGCCGCAATGTTGTCTCGCCCATGACGCCCTGGACGTATCGGATCAACCTGCGCTCGGTTGCCTCTGTCGCGCCGACTTCGGGGTCTCTTGAGAGATCGGTGTTTGTGTTCTTCGCGTTGACCGGCATGAAATCGGTTATCTGCGCGACAGAATCGGTCCCGCCGAAACGGGTTGTCAGAACGTTCGTCTCCGGGAAGTAGATCTGGCGCCTGTCGTGTGCGTCATCCGATGCGATGCGGAATAGCCCGCCTTTTTCATCGTCCAGAATCGACGAAAAGATCGCAGGCGAGTCGAACGAAGGCAGGCAAAGCCAGTCGATAGCGCCGTCGCGCCCGACCAGCGCCGCCGAATGCATATTCCCGATTAAGCCGTACTCTTCAAGCCGCTTATAAGTCATATATGAAACAGGTTCGCCCTGTTACGACGGTTCTTCCACTCAGGTAATGACCAACATCGTTTGTGTGCCGACGCCACAACTGGCCCAAGTAGAAAATTGTGAGGCTTCCACCGCTGCGATTCAATACCCCCTGAGCAGGCTTAGAAATCATCCTGCCACGCTCGAACTCTGTGGTACGCTCAGATCGGCTCGGTTCAACGGCAATTCGTACTGATTCTCGATCTTGAATCCTCGTCGTTCCCAATCGGTCGGAGTCCTCCTGTGTCCAGAGTAATCCTCGTTTCAAACCGTCTGCCTGTGACGATCAGTCGCTCGCGTGGCGGTAGTTCCCAGACCTTAAATATGTCTTCCGGCGGACTTGTCACCGGGCTAGCTCCGCTGCATGCGAAGAGTAACGGGGTGTGGATCGGCCACCCGGGAGAAAATCCGACACCAGAAACCCTGAATGAGCTGAAGAACCGGCGCCTGGTTCCAGTCGATGTCCCTGCCCGAGAGTACAGGAATTACTACGAAGGTTTTTCGAACAGTGCACTCTGGCCATTGTTTCACTACTTCATTGAGCGCTGCGAGTTTGATACGGCGCAATTTGAGGCCTATCGCAGTGTGAACGAGCGGTTTGCGGATGAGATCGCCAGAGTGGCCGAACCAGATGACCTCGTCTGGGTTCACGACTACCAGCTGATGTTGCTACCTGAGATGTTGCGCCAACGCGTTCCTGGCGTACGCATCGGCTTCTTCCTCCATATTCCTTTCCCGTCTTCAGAGACATTCCGGGTCTTGCCTCAGAGGACTCAGATACTGAGAGGACTGCTTGGTGCAGACCTTATTGGTGTACATACCTACGAGTATGCCGAGAACTTGCAACGCAGCTTCCGAAGGCTACTGGGGATCGAGACCGTGCGCGGCGAGTTGCGATATTCAGGCCGTAGCGTCCGTATTGAGGCACACCCGATAGGGATCGATACGGACGATCTGCGTGAAGCTGCATTTTCCCAAAAGGCCGACCGATACTTGGTTGACCTCAAGCGTCGGATCGGTGATCGGCAAGTAGTGCTTGGAGTGGACCGGCTTGACTACACGAAGGGTCTGCCGTTGAAGCTGCAAGCGTGGCGTCAACTGCTTGCCAGCTCCCCGAGATGGCGACGCAGAGCGATGTTGATACAGCTGGCTGTGCCATCAAGAGAAAACATCGAGAGTTACCACCAGCAAAAAGACGAAGTGGAACGGCTGGTCGGCGAGATCAACGGTCTGTACGGCTCGCCAGGTCGCATTCCAATCCACTACATGTACCAGTCTGTGTCCAAAGAGGAACTGGGGGCGTTATACCGGCTGGCGGATGTTGCATTTGTTTCACCGCTACGAGATGGCCTGAACCTGGTTGCGAAGGAGTACGTGGCTACCAGGGATGACGGCGGCGGCGTGCTGGTTCTCAGCGAATTCGCCGGAGCGGCATCTGAGCTTGGTGAGTCCTTGAGGATAAATCCGTGGGACATCGAGGGGACCGCTGCGCAGATCGAGCGGGCTATCGAGATGGATTTCGGTGAACGGCAGGAGCGCATGAGGCCGATGTACCACAGGGTGGTACAGAATGATGTTCACCGCTGGGTAGAACGGTTTATGTCAGCGCTAACGGCTCAAGAGGTTGAGGAGTTGCGCTTTCCGCCCTCACTTCAGTCACAGGTCCTTGCCGGCACTCTCGCACCGCAACTCGCCAATGCCAAAAACGCTCTCTTGATGCTCGACTACGATGGCTCGCTTCGTGAATTTACCGAGCGATATGAAGACGCTATGCCTACGGACGAAATCCTGGAGATTCTCACAGACTTCGGCTCCCTTGACGGCATCAAGACATATATCAATTCAGGGCGGGACAGGAACACGCTGGGCGAGTGGTTCGGCAATGTTCCGGTCTCTCTGATCGCAGAACATGGCTCGTGGATTCGCGAAGCTGGTGATAGCGACTGGACTCGGATGGGCCCGCCACCTGACCTTCGTTGGAAGGAAATCGTGCGGCCTGTTCTTGCGGAGTACTCGGAAAGGACACCGGGCGCAAGGATTGAGGAAAAGTCGTCAGCCCTTGTCTGGCACTACAGAGAGGCCGATGATGCGCTCGGCGAATGGCAAGCGCTTGAGCTGATGTCGGTACTTGAGGACATGCTGTCCGGTTCACCAGTTGAAATCTTGAGCGGAGCGCGCGTGATTGAGATCAGGCAACAGGGGGTGGACAAAGGGCGAGCGTTCGAGTTTGTTAATGAGTCAGAAGGGCCGTTCGATTTCATCATGGCAACGGGTGACGACCGCACGGATGAAGACATTTTCGCTCGCATGCCCGAAGACGCTTACTCGGTGAAGATCGGAGGCGGACAGAGTAATGCCCGCGCTGCTGTCGGTTCACCGGGCTCCATCCGACGACTGCTTAGAGCATTGATTGAAGCGAGGCGTGGCGCATAAAACGCCACACATTAAATAGCTCGATTTACCAGGAGTTTTCGATTGAAGATCACGAACATCACCCCTTATGTTTCGATGCCGATAGAAGGGCTCCCGTGGATTTTCGTTGAGGTTGAGACAGACGAGGGGATTACCGGTGTTGGCGAGTGTTCGGACTATCGCTCAACCGGTCTCCTGGTGAAGGGGCTGGAGTGGATCAAGCGAGAGATCGTCGGCCAAGATGCTCGCAACATTGAGAACATCTGGCAGACAATATTTCATACGTTCGATGATCTGAACGGCCGGGGTTACGTCTCGCATCTGATCAGTGCAATAGATATCGCACTGTGGGACATCAAGGGCAAAGCACTCGGCGCTCCGATATACCAACTGCTCGGCGGACCCGTCAGAGAACGTGTTCCGCTCTATACGCATGTGCAGGACTGGAACTCAGAAGCAGGCGGCCCTGATGCCGCCGCCAAAGCTGCGCTTGCTACCAAGAATGCCGGTTACCAGGCGATCAAAACAGATCCGTTCCCAACACAGTCTGGACCTGATGCAGGATTTTCAGGGCCTGCCGAGGTCGAACGCCTGACTCCTGAAAACATCCGTAAATCAGTTGAGTGGATGGACGCAATTCGAGGTGCGGTCGGACCCGATTTCGAACTAATGGTCGACGCCCACGCGCGCTTCGACGTTGCATCGGCAATTGAGGCGGCGCGGGCCCTTGAACACATCAACCTGATCTGGCTTGAAGAGCCAATTCACGTTGAGAACCACAATGCGCTTCGCCAGGTACGAGAGAACGTTCGGGTTCCGCTTTGCATAGGAGAGCGCCATTTCACTCGTTGGGACTACAACGAGATCCTGAATACTCGTCTGGTGGACTACATCATGCCGGACGTTGCCTGGTGCGGCGGGATCAGTGAACTACGCAGAATTGCGGCGATGGCCGAAGTGCAGTTCATCAGAATCTCGCCACACGATGCCCTTGGTCCGGTCTCCATCGCGGCGGGGTTCCAGGTCTGCATGACAACGCCGAACCTCTACAGGCAGGAGTGTCTGCACACGTGGTTCGATACGTTCGAACAGATGATCAATCCGATGTTCGACGTGCGGGACGGCTCGATCTACCCGAGCGAACTACCTGGGCTAGGTATCGAGCTGAACATGGATACGGTGCAGCGATACCTCGTGGAGCCAGATACACGCGAGTATTTGAACATCGACAACGCAGAAGAGGACGCCACAGGAAAGTGGATTCGCTAGCGCTGTGAGACCCGGTTCGCGCTGAATTACACCTGTCGAGACCTGCTCGGCTCGTTTCCTCTTTACTACTTTTTGAGCCTGATTATTACGCCGTGTTACCGGTGGCACAGACTCGCGCCTGTTTTCGTAACGGGGCCGTAAGAGTCCTGACAACTTCCCCAAGATTTGTGGACGAGTCCTGAAGATTCTGCTTCTAGCTTTGTTGGCATGGCGGCAGGGGCCGCAGCAATAAAAGCAGCAAGCAAGAGGGACGGACCTCTCGACAGTGCCTGAACAGGCAAAAAGGCAGCGATATGAAAAAGAAGATTTTTGTTGGAGCAGCAATTGGCACGGCGGGTCTGGTGGCCTTGACAGGCGCAACTTTTGCGCAGACCGAGGGCGAGACGCCAGGGACTGGAGTGAGGGACCGTGTTGCGGAGATCCTGGGGATTGCACCGGAGGAGTTGCAGGATGCCGTGCAGCAGGCTCGTGGAGAGCACCGAGATGAGCAGCTTGCAGACCGACTGGCGTCTGCTGTCGAGGAAGGTGTGATCACACAGGCCGAGGCCGATGAGGTGACGAGTTGGCTGGAAGCAATGCCCGAAGCGCTTGATGGTGCGATGGGTTATGGCGGGCGGCACGGCCTTGGTCACGTGGTCAGAGTGGCAGATTCAGACGAGCAGATCGCAGCTCTTGTCGAGCGATTAGTCGAAGCCGAGAAGATCACAGAGGCCGATGCAGCAACGGTTACAGACTGGTTCGGTGATGCCCCGACCGAGGTGCTGAGCAAGCTTGCCGAGAATCATGAAGGTGGCGACGGTCGCAGAGGCCGTGGCTTCAGTGGAAGAATGTTTGGTGAAGGTCCAGAAGGCAGGCCGTTTGAGGGCCGCTTCCAGATTCGTCCCTATGCACCGCCTGCTGGCCTTGACGATCTCGAAGAGTCCAATGCGGTGACCTCGATCGCGGTAGGTGAACAGGCATAGACCGCCTTCGATTGAAATGACCGACAACTGAATACTGGTTCAACAACCCAAATGAAGATGGCCGGTGGAGCGCAATAAGCCCACCGGCCATCTGCTTTTTGCAACTGACCTGATAGCGAAAACTAACCACTCAGGTTGACTGGTGTGAGCGGAATCGAATAGATTGAGACTGACAAGCGCAGGCCGTGTTTCCTGTGCCAGAATCCGGAGAGAGGAGGATGATCGCCATGAATGTTAAAGCGTCTACCTCCATCAAACGCGCCTCTGCGCATTCCAAATCTCCGGACTATCACTACATCAGCGCTTCAAGCTGAGTACGATTGACAGCAAGTGATGTTCCGGTGCTGGAGCATCAAATTGCAGCGATCAGATTTTTCGAGTAATCCACCCAGATCAGGGCTTAACTCAGTGCCAGAAGTCCGGCAAACTGCCGACATGTCCATTTCACTATCGTCGATTGGCTGGGATCAGGTCCGAGCAGACGAATTCACGTCATGCTCCGATTCGGAACTAACACCGGGCAGAGTTGCCCGCGTCGATGGCCGAACAGTTCTGCTTATCACTGATGGTGGGACAACCCGCGCCGAATCCTCGACCGAGATACTTGCTAACGCTGAGACCAGCGATGAACTGCCAGCCACCGGTGACTGGGTCGGGTTTCGGTCACGTCCTTCCCACGACTCGGATGTGATCGAGGTTGTGCTGACTCGCAGATCGCAGCTAAGTCGCACAAGGCAGGTGATGAAATCGGCGGTAGAGCGACAGCTCATCGCTGCCAACCTCGATGTTGTGTTTTTAGTTCAAGCCGCCAACAACGTGAATCTCCGACGGCTTGAGCGGGAAGCGATCCAGGTTGCGGCGAGTGGTGCCGAGGTGGTGATAGTTCTGAATAAGGCTGACCTGTGTGATGACATTGATGAAGTGCTCGACGGAGTAAAGGTTTCGGCTCCGCTGGTATCTGTTCACGTCGTGAGTGGTGTGACTGGCGATGGTGTCGATGCCCTGATGGGTTACACAAAACCGGATCGAACAGTGGCGTTCATTGGTGCATCGGGTGTCGGCAAGTCGACCTTGACGAACCGGCTGTTAGGCAGTGATGTGATGGACACCGGCGCTGTCAGGGAGGACGACCAGCGTGGTCGGCACACTACTACAACCCGCCATCTCATTCCGCTGCCCGATGGTGGAGCGTTAATCGATACTCCAGGCGTTAGGTCGGTCGGATTGTCTGACGCAGAAGAGGGTGTCGAGACTGTATTCGAGGACATTGCCGAGCTTGCACTTACATGCCGGTTTAACGACTGCACTCATTCCGAAGAACCGGGATGCGCTGTGCAGGAAGCGATTGCCAGCGGAGAGCTACCGGAGGATCGGCTTGGTTCATTCAAGAAACTGAGCCGTGAAGCGGAGTATGTGCAGTCCAAGTCAGATATGCGCCTTCGCCGCGCAAAGTCTGAAGTATGGAGAGCGCGAGCAAAGAGCTATCGGAAATTAACGAAAGCGCGCGATGAGTTTGGGCGACCACAGTGAAGACCGGTTCGGATTGTCATTCCAGAGTCGATCTAAGATCACCCGTTCACTGCTTTTAGAGAGATGCTGAATCAAGTTCAGCATGACAATCTTCCGGCGTCTTGATCGGCACAACTTACTGTCCCGGCACGTACTTCGCATCTGGCTCGAACGGGTACAGAGGCTTCCGGCGTCGGTTGTAAGTGAAATACGAAAGATCGGCAGTCGTCACACCCGGCGTGTTCACAAGAACCACTTCGCCTGCTATTGGCTGATACGCGGGCCTGGGTGAAACCACACCCTTGGCAACTACTATCTGGTAGTGCTCAGGGATGATCCCAGCTGCATACATGCCGTAGCGG
>JAJCYX010000322.1 GCA_029262715.1 Chloroflexota bacterium | reverse complement strand
CGCAACGATGTAGTCACCGGGGCGGATCAGGATGCCGTCAACTGAAACTGAGTCGTTGGTGGAGTATGGCGTTCCGACGCGAGTGCCAAGGTTCGATGTCTTGTCGTAGCCCCAGATACCAATGCCGTAGTCCTTCACAGTGTGCATATCGCGAATGCCACCGTCTGTAACCAGGCCTTCGACGCCACGCTGCTTGAGACGCAAGAACTTGATGTCGCCGCCGATAGACAGCAGCTTGTTGCGCATCGCTTCCATCACGATCACGTCGCCGGGTCCTGCGATCTCAAACGCTGCGTACTCTGGCGATTCTTCGCCACCGGGCTTTTCGACATCAGCGTCAGGACGAGCGGGCACGAAGCGCACCGTCACAGCGCGACCAACGAGCCTCTGTCCCGGGTTCATTGTCCGCAGGTTCGGCAAGTAGGTGTAACGAGCGTCGTAGCCGTTGCGCGCCAGCACGTCCACGACAGCGGTCGTGTTCACTTTGCGTAGTGCGGCCCGAGTCGCTTCGTCAAGCACATGTTCGGGTGTCTGCTGGATGATCGCCAATGGTCGTTCCCCTCGTTTATTCGAACCGGCGCGTCGCTCATGTTCGTGGATGGTTGGATGCGCGCCTCGACACTGCGGATTATCAGGTTCGAGATTCTACCGCGAGTTTCGGAGCAATGAGGGATTGGTCTCTACTAAGAAGTGCTTGAGACTGATTGTAGGTCCTTCTCGCGAATCGCTTGTGCCCTGAGAATCTGGGCAGCATTGTTCAGGACGTTCAACTGGACAATCCGTTTTGCGGTCAACCGTGTCTGACCGTTTAGTATTCTGCCGACCGTGCTGACGTTGGCTATGTCGAGAATGTCCGCCATCTGCTGCCTATTAAGTCCTAGCAGCAGCATCAGTGCCAAAACCCGGTCGGGTGTCCAGTCCTCAAAGATGTTTTGCATAATGAGCCTCCTATGCATAAAAAATTGCATTAAAGTCATTATGGGGTTTCCCTACCCTACTCAGCGCCGCGTTCTGCGAATCGCTGGATTATTAGCGCTGCCTGCTTTGCGCCGAGCAGGAAGTCATCGATGGTGATGTTCTCGTTCGGAGCGTGAATGTTGTGCGCCGGGTGGTCGATTCCGGAGGTTGCGATCGGCATTCCAATATCGTGACCGAAGTCGTACATCGGCCCGGTGCCGGCCATGTTCGGCGTCATCACCGGCTTGCGTCCGTAAATCTCCTCTGCCGTCTCCGCAACCAGCCTCACCCACGGAGCGTCCATCGCCGTGCGATACGGATTCACACCACCGATCAGCGTCGCCTCGACATCGGAGAAACCGTGTCGGTCGAGATGACGCCGTAGCTTTTCGAAAATGTCCTTTGGACGCATCTCGGGCACAAGTCGGAAGTCCAGCTTTGCGCTTGCGGCCGCGGGAAGCACCGTCTTGAATCCTGCTCCCTGGTAGCCGGAGGTGAGACCAGCGATGTTCGCTGTTGGCGTCAAGTAGAGTTTCTTTCGCAACGCTTCGCCATCGACTTCGTTCACAAAATCACTCACGCCGTAGATGCTTCGCAGCTCTTCCGTCTCATCCGGCAATGCTGAAATAGCGGCTTCCTCGCGCTCGCTCAACGGCGTGATGTCATCGTAGAAACCGTCGATTTGCACCCGGTCGTCGTCGCCTTTTATCGTCTTCAGCGCATCAAGTAGTCGCCACGCAGCGGAAGGAAGTACCGTTGCCAGTGAGGAGTGGGCGTCGACCGACAGACGGCTGATGCTCAGCTCCACCGTGAGCACGCCCTTGAGGCCGAGGTACATGAAGGGGTCGTTGCTGGCGTTGCGGCCTCCGCCCTCCCAGATGCAGGCATCGGCGGCGAAGTCCTGCCCGCGCTCCGCAACAAGATCAGGCAGGTTGATAGAGCCTGATTCCTCTTCACCTTCAGCGAAGAATTTGAGGTTGCATGGTAGACCACCGCGCAGTTCGTTGAAGGCCCTGATTGCTGCAATGCGGGCGATGATGTTGCCCTTGTCATCGGACATGCCTCGACCATAGAGCCGTTCGCCCCGACGTTCCGGCTTGAACGGGTCGGACTCCCACAGCTCTATCGGGTCTGTCGGCTGCACGTCATAGTGCGTGTAGAAGAGCAGGGTGCGGTCAGACCGCTCGCCGGACGCTGTGCCGTACACGGATGGCAGGCCGTCATTAGGCACCGGCACGATCTCTGTGTCGAGCCCGACCGATTCGAAGATATCTTTGACCAGGCCGGGTGCTTTGTCGAAGCCGGTGCGCTGCGCCGATACGGACGGTTGGCTAACAAGCCGGAACAGCGTCTCGATGTGCTCGTCAATGTGATCTTCGATGTGCTGGTAGATGTCTTGCATAGTGTTCGTTCTTTGTTGGCATTCCCTCTCCCAGATTGGGAGAGGGTCAGGGCAAGGGTCGTATCGTGTGTTCTCTATGGCAGCTACAAGGGCCCTACCGAAAAACGTAGCTTGCTGCCGCGGCACCCACCCTCTAACTCCCTCCCAGTTTGGGAGGGAGAACCTGCACTCCCCTAGTTGTCGAAGAAGTCTGCGTCTTCTTCTTTCAGGTACTTCTTGGCTTCATCGTTGAACGTGATGCCGAGCCCCGGCGTGTCCCAGACGTCAATAAAGCCATCTTTGACGATCTCGTTTTCGGCTGGGAGGCCGTCGATGATGTCGTGCCACCACGGGAACTGGGCGTTTGGTAGTTCGAATGCGATGTAGTTCTGCGGCAAGGTTGCCGAGACCTGTACCAGCGCTGCGAGACCGATCAGGCCGTCGAGCGTTCCGTGGGGCGCCATACCGATGCCGTGCAGGTCTGCGTATTCGGCGATCCACTTCAGCTCTGCGATTCCGCCAACGTCCAGCGGGTCTGGTCCTATGACGTCAACTGCGCGCTTCTCGATCAGTTCCATGAAGTTCTGGCGGAGGTAGATCTGCTCGCCGGTGTGAATTGGCG
>JAJCYX010000321.1 GCA_029262715.1 Chloroflexota bacterium | reverse complement strand
GACCAGAGCCAGCGCTGATCAGCCCGGAACGCAGGCGCCCTGAGTTGCTGGTGAAACGGATTCCAGCATCTGGGTCCTGTTCTTTTCCAGTTGATCCAGTAGATTCCCGTTGAATGTGCTCAGCCGTTCCGCTGAGGCGCAGACATTCTCAGGCGAGCCAAGCTCCCTTAGACGTTCCGCACCCTCGGCCACTAACGGCGCTGCGACGATTCTCGAACCCAGGTCAGCGAGCCTGTCCATCGCCACGAACTGATCGTGCACCGGTGGTACTACCGAACTAAGCGTGATAAGCCACGACCAGCTATCCAACTTTCCGCGCAGAATTGCGAACTCGTTGGAAGCGAGAATCAGGGTCTCTTCCCGCTGACGCTCTCCGGTTGGCCCGAATGCGATGTTCAGGTAGTCGATGCCTTCAGAGCTGTTGTCGATCATGCTTTTCGCAGAAACCTGCGCTCTGAACGCTGCGAACAGAAGCAGGCCAATTATCAGTACACCATAGATTGCGAGGGCTTTTCCCGTTCGTAGCGGCGCGAGTCTGCTGGTGAATCGACGGTAACCGCTAGGCGCATTTTCTGGTGACTCGGGCTTCGGGCGGTTTTCCGCCGTTGCTTCTGAAAGCAGCTCTGCCAGCGGTGGATTTCCGAACTCTCCGATGCTCGCCGCCGACTTCTGTATCGTTTTCAGCGCGAGTTCTCGTTCGTTCACCGTCAGGTATATCTCGGCAAGTAGATACCAGAGCCGTATCGGATTGATGCGAGGCAGAGTCACACCGCCAGTCAGAAAGAGTCCATCTGCCAGTCGTTGCCAGCGTATTGCGTTGATTACGGTCTTTGCTGCCGCATCGTTCAGGCCCTGTTCGAACCTGTTTTCGGCGACGTGAGATAGTGCCCGCACTATGGATGCGGCGTCCAGGAACGACTGGGTCTCCTTGTTTAGCGCAGAACCTGTCGCAGAATAGCGGGAGATCAGCTTCAGTTCGGTTTCGGTGAGACGACGGACCTCTGCGATCTCGTCCGAATCGTAGGAGATGATTTCCGACTGCTCAGGCCGCTTGTCCAGCAACGTCCATGCCAGTTCCCGTTCTGTCGAACTGAGCGTGCCGTCGCCGTTTGCCTGATTTTGTGTTGAACGTTCGGCCACTTCTGAGTCTCAAATTAAGTGCGTGAGTGTTCTGTCAGATCGGGAACATTATGGGTCGAACGTTCGAAGTGTCTACTAATAACCGGTTCAAACGTAGTGTTAGCGTCCAAATAGATGGTACGGGCAATCACTAAGATCAACTTTGCGGTAACCCGGAGGTTAAGAGACCGCTGGAAAGCGCGAGGGCTACATGGATATTCCTGAACCGCCTCCGAACCGCAAATAAACTGTAGTAGGAACCGGACTGGTTTTGAGCAGAGTTCAGATCGTGGGACCGCATGATTAGTCGGCCCCCGGACGATCAAGATGAGGAATTGAGGCTGCTGTCGGACCTACCGTCTCGTTCTCATGAGCGAAATACGAAGTGGATGCTCGGCTTCTCAGTAACCTTGCTGCCATGGCTGGTGCTGGTCGCAGTATTCTCACTGATCCCGGATTTGCCGAGAGTTCCCGGTGTTTCGGCAGATGTTGCAGCAATTGCAGGCCATTTTCTTGTTTATGGCGTGCTTGCAGCGATAATTTACCGTCTGCACACCCGTATCTGGGCAAGACCACAGCGACATCCTTCGGATTCCGCGTTTACAGCGGCCGGAAGTTCTGCGGTTATCGGACTCGTCTTCGAGTGGAGCCAGCAAATATTCACCGATGGCCGGACGTTCCAGGTTGAGGATGTGATTGCCAATGCAGCGGGTGCGGTGACGGTTTCTGCTGTGCTGCTGTCGCTGGAAGCATCGGGGTCGAGTCTCAGGTTGTTACTACCGGCCGTTTTTGCAACGGGGACTGGGTTGATTGTGTTTGCTGCTGCGAGCTATCTCATATGGGATCCGGCGCTGGCATACGAAGGAGATCACTGGCACGCTCCGTACAGAGTGGTGATTTGCGGAGAGACCCAGCCGTTCTTTCCGGCGAGTACTGGCGGGTTGCACACTCACGGTAACGGTGCGATTCATATCCAGCCGCGTGATACCGGAGTCATTGGAAAAAAGGCGAATCTAGCAGCCTTTTTCAAGTCCAGCGACGGCGTGCTGACCAATTCCAGCATCACTCTTCCTTCTGGTGAGACCTTTAGAAACGGGGATTCCTGTCCGGACGGTTCCACGGGTGTTGTGAGCACGAGCCAGTTCAGCCTTGAGACCATGTCGCGCTTCGCAACGACGACGGAACCTGCGGACTACATTCCTCGGGATGAAGACCTGCTGCTGATCGAATTTGGTGCGGTTGTCGGAAACTGACGATATAGATGGATGGGTGATTGACTGATGAAGGGGATTTTGAATTGTGTGGAATATTTGGATACACGGGTCGTGAGCTTGCGGCTCCGCTTCTTGTTGGTGGGTTGGAGTTGCTTGAGTACCGGGGCTACGATTCGGCCGGTATAGCTGTTACAGACGAGAACGGTGGGTGTTCCGGCGGCCTCGGCCAGTCTCAGTCTGCCGGGACTCTACGCGGCCAACCTGACTCGGATCAGTCTGAAGCTCACCAGACTCAGGCTGTCGGAGCTCAGCGCGACGAATCTCAGTCCGCTCAATCTCACTCGGATCAGGCACGCTCAGTCGAGCTTCAGCCTCACGGGAATGAACACGCCGCCTGCTGCCCTGCTGGCAAGATCACACTCATCAGGCGAGCAGGCGGCACAGACAGCGTCGCCCGGCTCTCGGCCGCCGTTAGCGAACTTGAGCCTCGAGGGTGCGTTGGCATAGCGCACACCAGGTGGGCAACCCACGGTGAAGTCGCAGAGCGCAACTCGCACCCCCACATGGGCCGCAGCGGCACAGTAGCCATCGTCCACAACGGCATCGTCGAGAACTACCTCACCCTCAAGTCCGAACTGACCGAAAGTGGCTTCACCTTCGCGTCCGAGACCGACTCAGAAGTGATAGCGCACCTCGTATCCCGTGAGATCGAAGCCGGTGCAGACCTCGCTAAAGCGGTCCGTGAGGCAATGAAGCGAGTAGAGGGTGCTGCCGCCATAGTCGCAACATCCGCATCAGAGCCAGAGAAGCTCGTCGCAGCCCGCCTCGGCAACGCAGGAGGGATCGTCATAGGTGCAGCTCAAGGCGCCCACATGCTCGCATCAGACATCATCGCCCTGCTCCCACACACCAACAGGGTTAGCTATCTCGAAAGCGGACAGGCCGTCACCATCACACCGGACAGCTGTGAGGTAACAGACCTGGAAGGCAACCCGCAGACAATCGAGTTCGTCACTAGCTCCCGGTCAGCAGATCATGCAGCCAGGGGTCGCTTCGCACACTTCATGGCCAAGGAGATAGCCGAACAGCCAGACAGCGTCACCGCAGCGATGAGACAGCGCGTCGATCTTGCAGAGGGCAGCATCGCCCTTCCCGAGTTCAACCTGACCCCTGAACAGGCACTATCTATCAACCGCGCCGTCTTCATCGGCATGGGCACCTCGCTGCACGCCGGCATGAACGGCGCAACAGCACTCGAAGAGCTTGCACGCATCCCTGCATATGCAGAGAACGCATCAGAGTTCCGCTACCGCCACCCTGTGCTGGACGACAAGACACTCGTCGTATCGGTAACGCAATCAGGTGAGACAGCAGACACGCTTGCAGCGATGGAGCTTGCACGCGACTCAGGCAGTCACCTTGTTACAGCAGTAGAGGCAGAGGGGACGCAGGCGACACGTCTCGCACACATCACACTTCCTGTGCGTTGTGGGCAGGAGATAGGCGTCGCCGCAACGAAGACGATGATCGCCACTATGGTGACACTGACCCTGATGGCAGCACGACTCGCAGCACTCAGGGGGAACCTGGACAAGGAGAACGAGCGCGAGATAGCTACTGCGCTCTCATCACTCCCCTCACTCGTCGGCAAAGCGCTTGAGCGTGAAGGGCCGATCAAGAAGATCGCATCTGACCTGAGGGCATACCAGCACATGCTGTACCTGGGCAGGGGAGCGCAGTTCCCTGTTGCGATGGAGGGTGCTCTCAAGATGAAGGAGATCGCATACATCCACGCCGAAGGCTACGCAGCTGGCGAGATGAAGCACGGTGTCAACGCACTGATCAGCAAAGAGATGCCGACGATAGCGTTCGCACCCAAGGACGCCATGTTCGACAAGATGGTCTCGAACGTCAACGAGGTCAAGAGCCGTGGCGGCCGAGTGATCGCAGTGACAACGGACGGTGACGAGGTGATGAAGGGCATAGCAGACGACGTGCTGTACGTTCCCCAGACCCACCCTCTGCTGCAACCCATCCTGAACATCATCCCAATGCAGATGCTCGCCTACCACACCTCAATCGCACTCGGCATGGACCCTGACAAGCCAAGAAACCTCGCCAAAACAGTTACCGTCGAGTAGAAGA
>JAJCYX010000320.1 GCA_029262715.1 Chloroflexota bacterium | reverse complement strand
TATTCGGCCCCTCATCACCATCTTCGATTCGCTTGTAGTCGCAAGCGGCCACTTCGGCTGAAACGTGCTCACCCTGCACAAACGCAAATACGCTGACCTCTGGCCCGGACGTTCGGTCTTCGATCAGCAGAGTGTCGCCGGCGTTGCCAAATGCGTTGCCATCGATCATCGACACAATGGCGTTCGACGCTTCCTGATGGGTGTCTGGCAGTAGCACGCCCTTGCCTGCCGCAAGTCCATCTGCCTTGATTACATATGAACCCTGTGGGAGCGACGTTGCGTACGACATCGCCTCTTCCGAATTGTCGAACCGCCGTGCGTTGGCGGTCTTGACGCTGGCGCGATGCATCAGGTCTTTGGCCCAGGACTTAGAGCCTTCTAAGCGTGCGGCGGCTGCGGACGGTGCGAAAATCTTCAATCCGGCCTCTGTGAATCGATCGGCGATCCCATCGACCATCGGCACTTCCGGCCCAACTATCGTCAGGTCGACCCTGCGATCAAGCGCCAGTGCCAGTAATTCGTCTACGTCTTCAGCGCCTACCGGGACGTTTTCGCCTAGCGCGGCCGTTCCTGCATTGCCCGGAGCGATCAGCAGTTCGGTTACAAGATCGCTTTGGGCAAGCTTCCACACGAGTGCATGCTCACGACCGCCGTTTCCAACTACCAGAACTCTCATATTGTGAATCCGGTGCTCACTATTCCCACTCAATAGTTCCCGGCGGTTTGCTGGTGATGTCCAGCACGACTCTGTTCACCTCTGGCACTTCGTTCACGATGCGGTTCGAGATGCGAGCGAGCGTGTCGTACGGCAGCCGTGCCCAGTCGGCGGTCATGGCGTCTTCGCTCTGCACGGCTCGGATAGCCACCACGTACTGGTACGTCCGACGGTCTCCCATCACCCCGACTGTCCGGGTATCCGTGAGAACCGCAAATGACTGCCAGAGTTTTTCGTAAAGGCCAGCGGCTTTTATCTCGTCGATGACGATCCAGTCGGAAGCTCGAAGGATCTCAAGCTTGTCGTGCGTGACCTCGCCGATAGTCCGGATCGCAAGCCCCGGTCCGGGGAACGGCTGACGGTTAACAGCTTGATCCGAGATGCCGAGTTGCCTGCCTGCTCGGCGCACCTCGTCTTTAAACATGTATCGCAGCGGTTCGACGAGCTTAAGGTTCATGTGGTCGGGCAGGCCGCCGACATTGTGATGAGTCTTGATCTTGTGCGCCGCATCGGACTCCGATGAAGTGCTTTCGATCACATCCGGGTACAGCGTGCCCTGCGCCAGGTAGTCCACCTGGCCGAGCCTGTTTGCTACTTCCTCGAACACATTGATGAACTCCGCACCAATCCTTTTGCGCTTCACCTCAGGATCGGTAACGCCTTTCAGCGCAGAGAGAAATCGTTCCGACTCGTCAGCAAAGATCAGGTTTACGCCGAGGTCACGTGCAAAGACATTTTGCACTCGGTCTGCCTCGCCTCTGCGCAGCAGGCCGTTGTCAACGAATATGCATGTCAGTCGGTCGCCGATCGCCCTGTGTATCAGCGCAGCCGCAACGGTCGAGTCGACTCCGCCGGACAGTGCGCAGATAACCCGGCCGTCGCCAACCTGCTCCTGCACCCTGCGAATAGCGTCGGTAACAAAGTTCGCTGGTGTCCAGTTACCAGAAGCGCCACATATCCTGAAAGTGAAATTGCGGAGGATTTCGGCGCCCTGCGGCGTGTGAACCACTTCGGGGTGGAACTGGATTCCGAACATCTTCTGCTCTTCAGATCCCATCACCGCAACGGGCGAGTTGTCTGAATACGCCATGGAGCGGAATCCAGGCGGAAGGTCTTCGATGCGGTCACCGTGGCTCATCCAGACAGGAATGTCGCCGTCCAGGCCCTCAAGCAACTCAACAGTAGCTCCATCCTTATGAATTACCGAGTGGCCGTACTCTCGCTCCAGTCCAGGAACAACCTTGCCTCCGAGCTGATGCGCAAGGAGTCCCATTCCGTAGCAGATACCGAGGATCGGCACGCCTGCGTCGAAGACCCATGCGGGGGCCAACGGCGCTCCGTCCTCGTAAACGCTGTTCGGTCCGCCGGAAAGAACGATTCCCTTAACGTCTTGTTCGTTCAAGATGTCGGGCGGTGCATCCCAGGGGACGATCTCGCAGAACACGTTGGTCTCGCGGATACGGCGGGCAATGAGCCGTGAATACTGAGATCCAAAGTCAAGAATTACTATTGTTTCAGTGCGGAGCGGAACATTCTCGTGCTGACCCTTTGGCGGCTCCTTCTGAGCGATCTCCAGGTATGTCCCTACTTCAATATCGCCAGATGTAGCGACGCGGGAGTTCAGGTCTTCTGACGTTGCAGGATTTGAAGTAGATTCAGGCTTCGACCCGTTGGCATTCGAGTTCATAAATTGACCTGGCTAGGGGAATCTGGAAACGGCTCAAGCTAACAGCGCTGCTAGACTCAGTCAATACGGATGCAACTGCGGGCGGAACGAGCTGCCTGTCGATGTGACTGCTCTCTAAATTGTATCTCCGAAACGGCTTTTGGGCAGTAAAAACAGCGGAATCCACACATCATTGCCAGCAGAGCTGATTAAGCCTTCAAATCTCACTCATGCAGCCGAGTTGCTCCGCGTGGGCAAACTGGTCGCATTTCCCACGGATACCTACTTCGCGCTTGGCGCGATTTTGCAGGAAACGGCGGTGGAGCGGCTTTTCGATGCAAAAGGGCGAATGGCTGGCAACCCGGTGCCTGTGCTCCTCTCGTCCAGCGCTCAAGCTGCCCAGGTTTCCGGCAAAGAACTATCGAGTGTCGCAGACATTCTGGTTCGTAGATTCTGGCCCGGACCACTGACACTGGTGCTCCCAGCCAATTCGAGCGTACCTGGAAGCGTCACGGCTGGCACGGGCAAGATAGGCGTGAGGGTGCCGGACCACGAACTGGCAAGAGAGCTGATTTCGCTAGTTGGCTCACCGGTAACGGGCACCAGCGCGAATCTGTCAGGTGGCGACCCTTGTAAGAGCGCCGATGAGGTGCTTTCGCAACTCGGCGGTGTGATCGACGCTGTGGTCGATGCGCCATGCGGTATTCACACCGCGCCTTCCACCGTAGTTAGCTTTGACGACGAAGAGTTTCGTATTCTTCGAGAAGGTGCGATTGCGGAAGCCGATATTCGTCAGGCTACAAACCGGCTCTGAAGCCATCACTCGTAACTCCAGAACAGTTACCATGTTTGGAGAGTTCACATCGGTCGATTTAGGCCGGTCGCCAGAGGCTCCAATCAACCGAACATCTACATTGAGACAGCTTGAATATTTCCGCCGACAACCTGAGACGCGAACTGCTGCCCGGCGTTGACTTGCAGACAGCGATGAGCCTTGAAGACGCTATACGGGAGTTCATCTCTGCCCGAAAGCTGGCGCTCTACCGCATGATGTCGTTCCAGCTTGGCTGGGTCGATGAAAACGGAGACCGCTCGACCATCCCGACGCGACCTCGAGTTCACGGACAGTTCGCACTGGCAGTGGCAGACGCTATCTCGAACTCAGATCAGAATGTCGCTGAATCTGTTGTCTCTTACGCGGTATCGATCGAGCTTCTCCAGAACTACTCGCTGATCCACGAAGATGTGGAAGA
>JAJCYX010000319.1 GCA_029262715.1 Chloroflexota bacterium | reverse complement strand
AAATGATGTTAGGCAAAATGTGACGGAACAGGATTCGTGGTGTAGACGTGCCCATCGCCCGTGCTGCCTCCACGTAGTCGGCGTCCCGAAGTTGCAGCACCTGTCCTCGCACCAGTCTCATTGTGCCGAACCAGCTCAGCGGTAGCAGTGCAATACCGATCACGACGAAATCAACGAATCCAGACGAAACCAGACCAGTAATACCCGTACTGTCCTCGAATGATCGAGTCCAGTCCAGGATTCTTGGCCTGACCGTCGCAGCAAGCAAGATAATTAACAGAATATCCGGGAATGCTGAAACGACCTCCCCGATTCGAGCGATGATCGTGTCTGCGGTTCCGCGAAAATAACCTGCGATGAGGCCCAACGTTAGCCCAAGGAACAGGGCTCCGGTCAACAGAGTCGCGATAGTGACAATTACCGTCGTCTGTATGCCCCAGATAAGTCGCGTGTAGGTGTCTCTGCCGAGGCGATCCGTGCCCAGGAAATTCTCTGTGCTGGGCCCTTCCTGGGTCTTCAGAAGGTTCGTGTCCGAGTACCCATGTGTGTCCAAACCCGGAGCGAATATGCCGACCAGATAGATGATCGAGATGATCGTCAGCGTTATCATCCCCAGCTTCTTGCGCTTAAGCCTGGAAAACGCGAGGGAAAACTGGTTTCGACCTCTGATCGATTTGGCGGTGCCTGTAGATGGACCCTGATCCAGTGATTCAATGCTCATTGAATTACTGGAGCCTTATCCGAGGGTCGACGATGGTGTACGCAAAGTCGATCAACAGATTGGCGAGCACAAGCATTGTCGAGCCGATCAGCACGATCGCGGTAATGACGGGGAAATCCCGAGCGAATATCGAGTCGAGCGAGATTCTTCCGACTCCGGGAATTCCGAAGATAATCTCGGTGATCAGCGACCCGGCAAACAGGCCAGCGAACGTGAATCCCATGATTGTCATGATTGGGATCAGGGCGTTGCGGGCGATGTGACGATAGTTGACCACCATCTCTGCCAGCCCTTTAGACCGAGCCGTCCTGATGTATTCCTGCCCCAGGACATCAAGAGTTGAGGCGCGCATTAGACGGGTGAACACGGCGATTCCCGGAACTCCCATCGTTAGTGCCGGAAGAATAATTCGCTTGTCGAAGAAACCGCCCCAACCCGCCACTGGAACCCAATCCAGTTGTAGCGCGAATAGCCATATCAGGAACGGCGCGATTATAAAAACCGGCAACGCGAAGAGAGCAAGCGTCGTCAAAACGACGGTGGGGTCGCTCCAGGTGCCCTGGCGTTTCGCAGCGTAAAAGCCGAGCGGAATGCCAAAGACCAGGGTGATGAGAAATGCGGCCAGGTTGAGCTGCGCTGAAACCCAGAGCCTAGGCGCCAGGATCTCCCAAACTGTGCGTCCCTGGAAGACGAAACTCTCGCCGAAATCTCCCTGGACGGCGCCCCACACATATCGACTCCATTGAACCGCGATCGAATCGTTTAACCCAAGCTGTTCACGAAGCCGTTCAGCAGCTTGCGGGGTGTAGTTCTGGCCTAGCCGAACCTCGACCGGATCGCCCGGTCCGTAAGTGCCGAGTACGAAGACAATTATAGAAACGATGACCAGCAGGACCGGCGTCCACATCAGTCTCCGAACCATGTAAGCAAGCATCGAGAGACTCTGTACTCTCCTGTCCGGTCATGTCAAGTGATCGAGGCCCAGAAACGCAGCGCACCTGCATGCGATGACTCACCGCATCGTTCTAGTGCCCGATCAACGTCAGGATCTAGCGAGCGTCAGTCACCCACACATCTTTGAATTTGGGAATAGCGATCTGGGTGAACCGGTAGTCCTGAACACGCTGTTTGAGCAGAGCCTTACGGTCGGTGTCGAACCACAGCGGCAGCCAGGCGGCCTCATCTACGATGATGGCCTCAGCTTCGCGGTACAGCTCAATGCGTCTGGAAACGTCTTGCTCAGTGCGAGCCTGTTCCACCAGGGCATCCACCGTCGGATTCGAGTAATTTCCTCTGTTGCCCTGTGTCTCCGAGTAAAACAGGATGTCGATGAAGTCCTGCGGGTCCGGGTAGTCAGCCTGCCATGCGACGCCACCCCACGCCTGCAATCGCTTTCGGTTCAGATCCTGCAGGTATGTAGCCCACTCGACTTGCTGAATCTCCACGTTCACCCCGAGATCTCGCCGCCACATGTCCGCGATCACCTCAACGTCGAGTCCGGGTGATCCACCTGATCCTGGGACGGTGACGATGATGCGAGGCCTGTTTGATTCGTCTGCGTACTTCGACTCTGCCAGCAGTTGCCTGGCGCGATCAATGTTGAATCGAAGGCCTTCGAGGTCCGGGTTGTAACCGGGGAACTCAGGCGGGATTATCCCGTATGCCGGCTCCAGAAGATCGGCAAAGACCTGGCTGGAAATAAGTTCCTTGTCTACCGCCAGGTTTAGCGCCTGTCGGAACTTCACATCGTCAAATGGCGCTTCATCTACATTGAAGCCGATGTATTGCACGCCGAACTGGGCGGGTGTGTCAACCAGGTCCCGGTTCAATTCCTCGGTCGGATCGTTGACTCTGTCCAGGTCCGCCAGGCCGACTCCTGTGATATCGATCTCATCGTTTTCGTACATTGCCATAGAAACACCGCCCGAGAGGTTGTAGAACACCTCGTCGAGGAACGCCGGTCGGTCCCAGTAATTGTCGTTCCGGGCCAGTCTAATCCGCTGACCAATGCGGTATTCGGCCAGAGTGAAAGCGCCGGTTCCAACCGGGTTGTCTGTCCAACTCCTACCGCCGTTTTCCACGTTTTCGCTGTTGAGCACGTATGCCGTCGGATATGTCAGCTTGGCGAGGAAGTATGCCTTCGGCGCATCGATCGTAATTCGCAGAGTGCGGCCATCAATTACCTGGATACCGCTTACATCTCCGGCATCACCGTTGATCAGATCGTTCATTCCGACTATGTCGCCAAGATACGTCTCGGCCACCGCCGAAGCCGTCTCCGGCCTACCTGCTCGCTCCATGGACCACTTGAAGTCCTGTGCTGTCACGGGCTCGCCGTTGCTGAACGTAATGTCCGGCCTCAGTTTGAATTCGTATACGGTTCCGCCTTCCAGGACACTCCATGACTCCGCCAGTTCAGGGACGATCTGCAGGCTGTCATCAAGGCTTACAAGTCCGGAAAACAGTTCGACTACGATGCCAAATGAGGTCCCGTCGACCACAAGGTGCGGATCAAGGGTCGGTGGGTCCGAATAGACGAGGGTGAATCGACCGCCCGAGCGAGGCCCCTCATCGGAGTCACCCATCGGTGTGCCGTCCTGTAGGTCAGGGGCGATCTCCGGTGCGGAGGCCCGAGTAGGAACAGGTGTCGGTGAAGACTGCGCCGTTGGATCGGCACTGGGATCTGATCCCCCACATGCAACTGCGGCCGCAGAAACCAGAGCTGCTGCCCAAAGAAGAAGACTTTTTCGCATCGGTGTTCTCATCCTGATCAATTCATGCGAGAAGGCGCACAACATGCGCCAGATAAATGTCCATCAATTGGATGCGGACCATGAACTCATGGTTTCACACGGCCTACGGAAGCTGTTACGCCAGATTACATTAACCGGATTGACCAGATCAGTTCCACATCACTCGGTCATTGAAGCAGCTTCGCTTACCTGAGATGTCAAGTTCGCCTTTAACAGATCTTCGATATCGCCCTCCAGAACTGCCTGCGCGTCACCAGTTTGGAAGTCACTTCGGTGGTCTTTGACCATCTGGTACGGGTGCAAAACGTAGCTGCGAACCTGCCTGCCAAATTCGGCTGAAACGTGGGCTCCTTTGAGT
>JAJCYX010000318.1 GCA_029262715.1 Chloroflexota bacterium | reverse complement strand
ACGCCGAAGCGTGCACCGACCAGGGAATCATCCTGACAAACGGCGCGGGGATGTGCGCCGAGGAGGTTTCAAACCAGGCGGTTACGATGGTCCTGGCGCTCAATCGCCAGATCGTCCAGACCACGAACGACCTGCGAAACGGCATCTGGGACGGCTCACGCGCAAGGCCGATCGGTGCTATCGACGAGCAGACCCTGGGAATTGTCGGATTCGGGAACATAGGTCGGCAGGTGGCTCGCAAACTCGGCCTCGGCTGGCGGATGGATACGCTGGTGTACGACCCGTACACGCCTCCGTGGATGATCAAGGAGTATGGAGTCGAGCAGGTCTTCGAGTTGGATGAACTGTTTGAGCGTAGCGACTACATCTCGGTGCAGGTTCCGCTGAACAAAGAGACCTTCCACATGATTGGCAAGGAGCAGTTCGACGTCATGAAGCCGTCTGCATTCTTCGTCAACGTCTGCCGCGGCTCAGTTGTGAACGAGCCTGAGTTGATCGAAGCGTTACAGCAGGGAAAGATGCGCGGAGCAGGGCTCGATGTGTTTGAACAGGAGCCTGCTGATCCGAATAATCCTCTATTCCAGATGCACAACGTGATCACGGCTCCTCACCTTGCTGGGGCCTCTGTCCGTTCAGCATGGCTCAGCCGTCAACGAGCTTCGCAGCAGGTAGGTGCTGTGCTGAGAGGCCAATGGCCGACTGCGGCACAGAACCCTGAGGTAGCGTCGAGTCTCGACGCTCGCGGTCGCATGCCAGGGTCTGTCGGGAAGGTCAACGGCTAGGACAGAAGTTATTCGAGTTCGCGTTCGGTGACTTGACGCGAGGCAATCGGAAATTTACCCGGTTGCCTCGCTTTTTGGTTGCGCCATAGCCGAGCAAAGATTTTAGGTGCTGTCAGTCAGGCGGCATGCATTCGGCTGCCGCACGATGGAAGTTGGATTCCAACTGAGCAGGTTGCAGATGCCTGTGAATTGACGGACGCAACAGTTTCCCGCCATGCGATATCGACTGACAGTCATCTCGGTTGTTGTAGCTGCTCTTGCAGCAGCACTGGTTTTCGCACTGAATCGAAGCGATGATTCCTCGGTGGAGCGCGGGCAACCCGAGCTTTTTCCTGAAGGTAGCCTCGGCATCGTGGCAGCATTCACAGCGACAGCAAGAGCCGGAGGCGCTGCGCTCGATCCGACGGCACTCGCAACTCCGAGCAGCACTTCAGTTCCGTCTATCTCGACCCCGCTGCCCGAGACAACCTCTGCACCGGCTGCCGAAACGACCGATTCCGGCCCAGCTGAAACACCGGCAACTTCTCCTGTATTGAAGTTATCCAGTGACGAAGCCACTGCGGGTGAACAGATCAGCGTTGAGATGTCAGGAGCGGTGCCAGGCGAGTCGTTCGAGATCACGGTTGGAGGAACCACTGTAGAGGTGCCGTCCTCGACCGCTGACTCAGTTGGAACATTCACTATCGAGATCACGATATCCGAGGGAGTAACCGGAGACTCGCTCGAACTGGTACTTGTTGGATCAGAGTCCGGTGTAACCGCTACAACGATCAATATTTCGAGCGAAAAACCAACTGTTGGCGTTAGTCCTGAAGATCCGGAACCCGGTGAATCGATAACCCTGAGTGCAGATGGTTTTGAGCCGGGTGAAGCGGTCACGATAACCGTTTCAGGCGAAGAGATCGGTAGCGGAATAGCCGGTCAGGATGGCAGCTTCAGTATGACGACTGGACTCCCGGAACTACCCGAATCTGCCGACGGTTCACAGACTCTGTCAGTGGAAAGTGCAGCGGGGTCGACGGCAACGACTGAATTTAGCGCACCAGCCGGTTCTGCGGGATCTGGCTCTTCCGGAACCGCAGATGAACCAATCGGCGCAGCAGGTGACGGTAAGAATCCGATCAACTCAATCGGTCAGCCGGAGAACGACAGCCCCGTCGCCGATGACCCGATTCCCGCGTGGCTCTACATGGTCATCGGCACGATAGCAGGTTGGATCCTAGTTCTGACTGTCTGGGTCTACCGGCTAGACCGTGACAGGGAAGCCCAGTTCAAAGTGCTCACAAACGTGATCTCTGAACTGGTTCCGAACCAGGATTCTGAATCTTTCAACGACGACGAGGTGCTTGACGACGACGGAACAAGAGCGGCCTGAGTGGTTTAGGATGCAGAAGCTGCCTATCTTCGTCAGGGTGAATTGCTTTCACGCATGGCGATATATGACTCACTAATCAGCTGGCGCAGCACATCTTCGTCGATATCAGACAGTCTCTTGATATAAAGACAGGACTTACCAGTCTTGTGCTTACCAAGAGAGGACATCAGCTCGTCATACCTGTCAAACCCGGCCATGTTGTAGATGGTGAGGTTTTGCTTTCGAGGTGAGAAACCGGTCAGGCACATCTCTCCGCTGTGTCCCGATGCGTATTTGTAGCTGTATTTGCCGAATCCAACAATGGTTCCGCCCCACATCGCCGCGTCTTCGCCCGTCACCTCATGCATGATCTCCAGCAGCCGCATACAGTCTCGTCGCTTCTCTTCCGGCTCAACCGCAGCGATGAATGCATCAACGCTGGCGTCGTTCTTTTTTGTCTTCAGTTCGTAAGCCATCGCAATCTCACTTCAACAGATTCTTATAAAAGTCCTGCCCGGCTCGATGCAGATCAAGAACCTCTCGTCTCTGAGTATCCGAGTAGAACTTTCCCTTCTTCCGCACCCACTCCATAGCCTCATCGATCCGATCCACAAAGAAAGTCGCAGACTTCCGCTCGGATTCCGGTGACCTCCCATTTCCCGAGAGGTAGATCGGTGAAGTGTGAGCCCAGATCGGCTGGTTGAAAGAGTCCCTCGCAGTGCTTGCGACCCGCGCTGCAATCCAGCCGTCGCTCTCAACGTCGATGCTTGCCTCAAACACGCCGACAGTAGCATCTACATCGTGTCTCGCAACGACCTTGCCGTTGACCACAATCTCAACCCGCTGCACGTTGTAGTGCGACTGCCACTCGACTCGCGCCTCTACGCGGCTTCCTGTCGCAAGATCAATCGTATCGCCGGGTGCAGCACCGTTCACGCTCAGGTATAGCGCCGGTCCGTTCGTGATAAAGCTGTTGCCCTTCTTGATCGACTCAACCCAGCCCTCATACTCGAAATCCGATTGGCCCTGTGCGTACACACGGTTTGCAGACGAAACGAACCAGTCCGACCCTGTCGAAGCAGGGAGTCGAATGCCACAGTTGAGCATGTGATACCACAGGTCGTACTCGATATCGTTCCAGTAGGGATCGAACAGGTTGATGGCATGGACCTTGCCGAGGGCCGCAGCAACGGGTGCCTCCATTCCCTGGCCGTTATGACACCAGATCACCAGACCACCCTGCGCCAGGGCATCGTCGCAAACGTATGAGAGCGGCGGATAGTCGGGATTGAACGGGTCAACTATGAGCCCACGAGAGATCGGCTCTACGATGTTGCGAATATTGAGCAGCATGACGTGGCCGTAGCCAATCACAAACGGCATGTTCGGATCATGGTTGTGACGCGACTCTTCACCTGACTGAACGTGATGATGCGTATCGGTGAACTCAGTCAGGACGCCCGGCGGATACTTGTTCGTGGCGTAGTCGAGGTCCCAACGCTTCAGCACAGAAACGGCGGTCATCCGCAGATTCTCTACACGGGAGTCGTACGCCAGCCGCCGATCAGGATCGGTTTCCTTTTCGTCGTAGTGAATGTGGGTATTTCCGGGATGCCATCCCCGTTCCGGCAGGTCTCCCCATCGCTGAAGCTGCACATCCAAAGCAATATCGCCAGCCTGCGCAGTTCCCGCTATGCCACCTGAGCCGACCTCAACAGTCGTCCGCCAGGGAGTGAACTCGGTGCCTCGCTCGACGAGCACTTGCGAGTAGCCACGTGGGGCTTCAACCGAAAACTGGCCGTCAGAATAAAAGAATGGTTCACCGGGTCCGTTCTTCCACATCGCATCAGCCGGGGCAATAGTCCCGCCGCCGGGTGCAAGTATCTGGACTCTCGCCTGAACAAGCTCACCAGACTGTGCGTCTCTTATCTCACCCGTGATATTCGGCATCTGCTAACTCCCTGGTTCTGCATTTTGCAGATTCAGGCCACAGGGTACTCCAGTAACGAATATCTAACGCAAAGAGACGGGATTACCAGTATCGGCGGCCGATTAGACGCCGAATGCTCGGGCGATAAGAACGGTGACACCCACGATGGCAACATAGGCGATGAATGGTCGAAAAGAGCGGGTTCTCAGCACGCGCATCAGCCAGGAAATCGCAAGGTAGCCGGTCACGAACGAGATCACAGCTCCGAGAATAATCAGGCCCCACTGACGCTCTCCAAACCCTTCCGCCGATATGACATCGACCAGCAGAAACAGGCTAGCCCCACCGATTGCCGGAACCGCCAACAAAAACGACAGTCTTGCCGCTGCGTCCCGAGTGAGGTTGCCCAACATTCCACCGGCCATGGTGAAGCCGGCGCGTGAAATACCCGGCAGTACTGCCGCCGCCTGGAAAATCCCTACGATGGTCGTGTCCTTCGCCGATGCATTTGCGAGACGTTTTGACCGGCCACCAACAACCTCGGCTACGGTAAGCAACACAGCTGTTGCGAGCAGAGAAATTGCGACCACTTCGGGCTTGCGAAGACTCGACTCCAGAGCGTCTCGAAGCACCAATCCGACCACTGCAACAGGAATGCTCGCTATCAACACCAGTATCAGAAGCCTGCGTGCCGGAATGCTGGGGCTGGTCTCACCGTCCTCCATTAAGAAGACGGCACCGCCATTGAAGCAGCCTCTTGCCAGCGTGACCCAGGTTTTCCGGAAGTAGATCAGTACAGCCAGCAACGTGCCAAGGTGAACGGCTGCGTCGAAAACGAGTCCCTGGTCT
>JAJCYX010000317.1 GCA_029262715.1 Chloroflexota bacterium | reverse complement strand
TCGATCAGTACAAGCTGAAATCGAATGTCAAATGGGATGGTGGCCGTGCGGGGGTGTTTTTCGGCGGTCGGAGCACGGGTCCAGACGATGCCGGGCGCAACGGTTTCATCTTCTTCCGAAGCGGTGATCGGCTGTTCGTGGGGCAGTTGATCGGTGGTGTCTACTTCGGAATCAACTCCACAGATAAGTTCAAGTGGAAGTCAGGTGCATCTCGCACGCTCCAGGTGGAAGTCGAAGACGGTAAAGCCAGATTGAATCTGAACGGCAAGAAGATTTTCGATTTTAGCGACCCAGCGCTGGAGAGTTCGACCTGGACCGGTCTTTTTCAGAGAGGCGGAAGTGACGAGCGGTTCGATAGCTTCACAGTGCGACTGCCAGAGGGAAGTTAAGACCCGAACCGTTAGGCCGCCGTCCGCGGAGTCGGTTCCGGTGATTCCGAACTTGCGACCACTGATGGTACGACCGGCTCTTCTGGCTCAATCTCGGCCTCAACGGGCATGGCCAATCTACCTGCTGGTGTAGCCAGCCGGCTTACCACTTCAGGCGCAGCACTCTCAACGGACTCACCCGTTTTCAGCGTCGTGATGATCAGGGCGAGAAGGACTGCCCCGGTGACGGCAGATATGCCCAGCGCCAACTGCGTTCCAAGGAATTCGGCTAGCAAGCCGAGCACGATCATCCCGAACGGTCCAAACCCGAACATGATGAATCGAACGCTTATCACCCTGCTGCGGAACTCAGGAGCAGCCGTGAGTTGCATGGTGATCATGTTCGTCACGAAATAAAGTGTGGCAACGCTCGCAGCGGCTCCGACAATTAGCAGCGACAGCAAAAAGACTTCTGACAGCGCAAGAGCGAGCACCAGAGCCGAGAACAGAAATCCGGCCGCTATGGTCAGCCGTTTTTCACCAAATCGGCCTGCTACAGGCACCGACAAAATGGCTCCAAAAAGTGCGCCGATACCGACGGATACCTGGAGCGCAGCCAGTCCACCGGCTCCCTGCCCTAGCACCTCTTTTGCAAGCGGCGGCATTACGGCCATCCAGGTGTTGACTGTGAGTACAAACGCGAACCCTGCGATCAGATACCAGCGCAGCGTCCGATGTCCGCTGATGTAGGAAACGCCTTCCCGCATATTCTGCAAGAAACTGCCCTTGTGGCTCGACTGCGACTTTGCAACCGGCTTCAAGCTGGCAAAGATCGGTATGGCTGGAAGAGCTAGCACAGCACCGACGACGGCTGCCGTACCGGTTCCGGCCGTTGCGAGGACCACACCCCCGACCAGCGGCCCTGCTATCTGCGCCATGTTGAACATTGCGGGCGAAAGGCCGAGTGCAGCTCGCTGAAGCTTCGGTCTGACCAGGTCACCAACAAGCGACTGCCTCGCTGGAGCAAATGTCGCGTGTGAGATGCCGTGCACCGAGGTGAGAACAAGCACGTGCCACGCCTGCACAACGTCGGCCAATGCCAGCGCAGCGAGGGCCACGTACGTGCCGAATACCACGGTCTCACCTATCGCAAGCACTCGAGTACGGCGAAATCTGTCTGCCAGTTCACCACCGATCAACGTGAACACGAGCATCGGTGAGATGAACAGGACGGGAACCAGCGAAACGAGCAGTGGAGAACCGGTCAGTTCGTTCACCAGCCAACCGCGGATCAGCATGTGCATGAAAAATGCAGAGAAGCTGAATAGAGCGGCGATCGTGTAGTGCCGGAACTGTGTGTGGCCCAGCGGCTCAAAGGGACCGATACGGCTGATCTTGTAGACCGGCTTGTGGAACCCGCCGGTGTGAGGAGCGCGCGGCTTCTTCCTGCGATGGTGAGCATTCCCTGGTGCGCTGGATTGGTGGCCCGGAAGGTTAGAGGCCGGGCGCCCGGGGATGTGAAGATTCGGTTTCGTAGCTACGCCTGTCAGCAGAAGGCCGAAGCAAATTGCTTCGGCTCAGTCATGGGATTTGAAGATTCGGTTGGATGGTTCACTTCAAGTATGTTCCTCAAGTGTTACGAGTTCCATACGTAAATTGCCGTATTCGCGTATGGGATTGTCGAAAACGCTGGTAATACCTGTTTTCGGCTACCAAACCCGCGATATCTGCTCGAACGCGTAGTAGCCGAGCAGGGCGACGACGAGTGACTGCACAACTTTGCCAGCGAATGTGGCGGCCAGGAACCGTGTCTGGCTGACTCCAGTAAGTCCGGCGTAGTACCCGGCGTAGTCAAAAATCGGATTCGGAATAACGGCTACGAAGAACGATGTTGCGGTTACGTTACGCGTATACCACTCGTTAACCCGGGATGTCGCCCTGTGAAGCCTGGTGCCGGGATCAGGCTGAGAACGTTCCGCCATTCTCGATCCAGCTTTGCCCAGTGCGTAGCAACCGGCCATCCCAATCGTGATTCCAGCTGCCGCGGCAAGCGCCAGTAAGACCGGATTGAGAATGGTTGCGCCGGCGAATACCAGCGTAAGGGTTGGGACTGGCAGGAAAAATGTGATGCTGCCCAGTGCGCCCATCACCAGTACGGCAGCGTATCCGAATGTCATCAACATTCCCGGGTCGAAGGTCATGTATCGCTGCAGGACAATCGGCGCAGCGATTGCAGCAAGCAGGATGATGAAGCCGACCCAGCCAGTCACCGTGCTACGTCTGCCCCGGCTTACGGTCGTGTGGTTTTCTTCACCCAGTACCGAGAGCGGAGCCGTAGACGTTGTGACCTGCTGCATGATCGAGGCTCCGTGGAACAAGGTGGGGAATACGATGGGACGAAGGAGGTTTCTGGCTCAAGCCCCCGCCGCGACCACTCCGGTCAGGTGGATGCCCAGGCGGTCAACGGCGGAGGCGTGATATCCCCAGTTTCTGCAGATACCGGCAAGAAAACAGCACGCGAGCCGGTGGCTCTGGGTGTGGGTTCCGTTTTGCGGTACGTGCTGAATCAGGGGCGCGCAGGCCGCCGCGCCTCAGGCATGACAAAATAGGTGAATGACATCAGCAATCCAGTCCGCAACAGCCAATCAGACTCTGATCGAAGAGCTTCAGGCAAAGGTCGGGGAGACCAATGTCGTATGGAAGCCAGAAGACCTGCTTCTCTACGAATATGATGGCTCCATAGACCGTGCTGCACCGCGGGTTGTCGTGCTGCCCAGCACTTCAGAAGAGGCTGCCGAGTGCGTCAAGGTTGCCAACCGCCACGATGCCTTTATC
>JAJCYX010000316.1 GCA_029262715.1 Chloroflexota bacterium | reverse complement strand
TGCGGCCACTCAGCGAAGCCCGCTTAGCTCGAACGCTGGCCGCCGAACCTAGACCATTGAGCCGAAGCGGCTGGTTCGCCAGCTCCGCTCTGCTACCGGCGAGACGTTTCGATCCCTGGCGCGCGCCGATGCTCTTCTGCTGATTCTCATCGGCTGAATAAGCGCCGTACCAGCCAAGCTTCTTACCGGCACCCGACCGCGGGTCACCGAAAAGAATCACATCGCTGTTCCCAGGCGGAAAGCTGATACCTAGAATCGAAAGAGCAAGCCGGTGCAGTTTGAGCAGATAGACCTGATCGCGTTGTTCGTCTGTGTAGGAGTTGAAATGAAAACTCCGGAAGCCAATCCCCATCACGCCTTGAAGCGCCCAACTGGGGCCAATCGATTTGGCATCAGGCAGCTTGAGCCCTACATACTGAGGCGGTCTGTCGTCAGGATTCTCCGCTGGCATCCACGCTGCGATCAGTTCGATCGAGAGCCCGGCGCTCCCCATCAACGCGCCGAGTGTGCCCAGGTCCAGTGTGTAGGTCAGGCCGTACCAGGGCGTGATCAACGGAGTCTGCTCGATCGGGGCGCTGACAGACACGAAACCAAGATCTTCCGGCGTAGCGCCTTCCTGTTCATGGCCGTTGTCAAGCTTCCTTGAAGTGCCGACTGTGAGTCCGGTTAGCGTGAGCGGGAAGTGGTTAACCAGTGATTGTTTCCGCGGGGCGCTTCTTGCCAGGTCAAAACTCAGCCTGTTCTCGTCAATGGTGAAGGTTTTCGCGAAATCGTTCGCACTGTCGATGCACATGCAGACGATCAGGCCACCGAACCTCAGTCCGTTTGTGCCTGATGAAGTATCGTCGTTCGCAGTACCAAACGAATAGAGGTCGAACTTGTCTGGCGCACCGAATCGCAGCAGTCCCGATAGAACGAAGTCGGCGACGATCACCCCGGACTCATTCAGTGCGGTCCGCGTGTGCAGTTGCACGTTCGAGACGGTGATCTCGGACAGTATCGAAGCCTGGGATTGGTACGTGTTCTGGTCTTCCAGAACGAAGCTGTATGCCGGTGTTTCACCAACCTTCTGGTAACTGCCATCAAGCACCAGGTTGTTCCCGTGGTCGGTTTGATACTTGGTAACTGTGTCAGAGAAAAGCCGGTTCACCAGAAGCTCTGCTCTCGCTGAAAAATCGGCGAGTGATGCATTGGCGAACCTGGCCCGAAGCTGAAGTGTCTTGAAGTCAAACGGAACAGTGGTCTCGCTGGAAAGGTCAACTGGGTCAACATAGTTGATGAGACCGAATGCAGAGGTCCTGGCCAACGACAGCGCTCCACTATCCACCGAAATTGCTGTCTGTGACAACCCAACATGGTGGGCATAGAAGTTGCCAAGGTCCACACCAGCAGTCAGGAACTTCAGATCGTTCGGCAACTCACCGGCGTCGATGGGTGCGTTCAGAAATAGGAATCCGTTCCATGCCGGATCGTTGACAACGTTTTTGAAGAAGATCTTCTCCGCTTCGCTAGCATCCGTAGAGCCGGCTGCATTGAACATATCCAGAATCAGCCCCTGGACATCTGTAAGAACCTTGCCATCAGGAACAGCGACTGCCGGCCACCCCCAGCTGCTGGTGTCACCAGCCATCTCCAGCAGAGATCTCCGGCAGAATTTTGCAATCATCACCGTCGGGCTTTCCGAATGGTCAGTCCAGTTTCGCCAGGAGCGTGGTGACAGCTGAAATGTCCAGCCATCCATGTCGACCTTCAGGACTCCGCCAGCGCGGCAAAAAGCATCAAGGTGCGTGCCCGCGCTTCCACGGATCGTGTCTACGAAATCCGATTCGGTGTCGAACGGCTGTTTGCCTTGAACATCGTCGTAGACGGCGGTGATGACACAATTCGAAACCCCGGCAGAATTCAGATAGCTCTTATCGGCCTCGGTCAATTCGTATTTGACTGACGTTGACTGCATCAGAACATTCTCATTGGCGGCAACGAAAAACAGCTGATTGCTTTGAAGTGCCTGCCTGAAGTCTCCAGTCACCTTGCTGAACTCTACGCAAGGGTACGAGGTGTCAGGCATGTTCCCGATGATTAGTCCCTGGTAGTGCTCATAGTCACTGGTGAGTTCGGCGATTATTCCTTGCGGAGTAACGGCAAGGTGCTTTTCCGATGCAGATTCTGGGCTGTCCGGGGCCGTGGCAGCTTCGTTTTGCGTTCCATCGTTTCCTTGCGTGTCGAGGTCGCGGCGATGCCCATAAGACTGTGAGATTCGCCAGTGCCGAAACGGCGCAATGCTAGACGCTTCGACTTCAGATGCGAGAGTTGCGCTTTTTGGATCGAGTCCGGCGTAAATCCCAACCGGGTACACGTCCGGCACGGTATCGATGGAACCCGTAAGTGAAGCCGCCGGCATCTCGTTGAAATCCAGGATGTCTGTGCTGAGCCGGTTGTGCCCGGCAAACAGTGGGGCCTCTTTAGGCTGGGCGTAGTAGGTAAGCGACCCTTTGGTTATATCGACTAGCGCCATATGAGACGTTGTGGAGCGGTCCGTTAACGCTTCACTGGCTTCAGCATGATCTGACCGCAATGGATCGGCAGGTGGTGCATATCCAGGCTGTCCGCCCTCAAAGTACGCGACATCGCTCTTTGATCCGCTTAGACCAACATACTCAACTCCGGATAGGCCGAGGAGAAGCTCGGGCACAGGTGCAGTCGTAGTTGAATCTTTTGGCGAAGACCACTCACCAGTGTCGATGGTGACATCAAATGATCCGGCAGGGCTCAGGTGATATCTATATCCGTCTTCCGGTACTTTGGCTCTGACTGGCACTCGACCAATTACGAAACCAGCGGCTTTCCACGCGCCAGATGCAGCGCGTGGCTGAAGCAAAACCAGGTGCCCGCGTGTGGTCCTGAGGTAAGACCTGAGCGGTGCATGCCCTGCGGTCTGTGTGTCCATATGGAGTACGGTCCGATCGACGTTGAGCGTGTTCAGCGGATCGAACGTCAGTGCCAGTGCAACGTCATCGGCCTGCCTGTCGAACACTGGCATTGAGATGGTTCGCGTAGCTGCCTTGAGCACGTTGATCTTGATTGCAGAGTTTTTTACGGCTTTATCAGCAGGGCCAGTCGCGTATTCGATGCGAATTCCGATGCCGTTCCATACGTCCACATCGTCTTTTGTTGCCGGCCGAGGGGCTACGAATGATCCAGTGAACGCCCCCAGGGATGATCCGCTGAAGGGGATCCTGAGTCCCTGATTCGACAGCGGATACAGATTTAACGGCCCGGAAAACACGCTTCCACCGAGGAATTCGAATCCGCCTCCGCTTTCGTCAGGTACGTAAGTTATGTCCGCCTTACCTGCAATCGAAAGGGAATACTCACCCAGGCGGAATGCAGTCGAACGCGGCATCGTCCACGTGATGTCGACACCCGCCCCATCAGACCGCGCCTGCAAGGAATTGATCTGCCAGGCGGAAGAGGGGTCGCACGGATTTGAAATCCACAGCGATCGAAGCATGGCCGGCGGCGCGAGATTTGGTCGGAGTTTCTCAAGTGCACCGTAGAAGTCCGCCCACCTGGTGGGATCCTCTATCAGTGGAAGCGCATTCGACAGGAACAGATAGAAACCACCGCCAGTGTCCTTCCAGACCGCTTCCGTACTAGCACTCTGCTCCAACGAACTAGACGGGCCTGCCACGTATCCGGCCCAGTAGTCAGCCAACCCTGCCTGATCCAGGCTAGATAGGCTGTAGATGAACGAACATTCGGCCTGCCTGTTGAAGATGGGCGTGACGGCCACGGTTCATGCCCCTCTTCCCGTCAGCACTCGATCACCAGCCAACAACGGCATCGAGAGCGCATCAAGTCCGTTCCCAGAGCCGTAGGAAGAGAAGCCATCCCAATCTAGCCGCACTTCCAGTTCCGGACCCAGTGAAGAAGCCGGATTTGGATCGGTGATTGCCGGCAAAATTGACCTAAACACTCGCAACGACTTCAACCCGGTTGAGTTCGTTGCAAAACGCATACCCGCCTGCTCTAGAAGGTTGCCGATCGAGGTCCCGATTGGGACAACAATTTCAGATCCGTCAAGCTGAATCCGGATCATCACCTCGAGTGTCGAAACTCCGCGGAAATATGCCGTCGGCAGCTGTGTTGGATCGTCGCTAGCAGCGGTCATACTGGTGTAGTCGCTCGCTGCCGCAATGGTGAAGTTTTCAGCCAACTTGCTGGAACCCGAATGGTTCGAGCTTTGAACTTTCCCCGGCACGAACAGCCTGTAAAACGGCTGTTGGAATTGCTCGTAGTACAGCTCAACAGCACCGGCCACACCGGCCCGGATGGCGTTTCCTGATTTGGCAGGCTCATCCACCGAGATCACTCCTTGTGCCGCCAGTGCATTCAGGAAACCGTCGAAACCGGTTTTCCAGTCGCCAGAACTATTCGTGTAGCCGCCGATATCGAAGTCCATCACGGTTGCACCGGCATACCCGTTGACGAATGGCGGGGGTTCAGAATCATTGACCAGCACGTAGTCGCTCACCGTTGCCCTCAAGAGCATTCCAGCACGCAGGTCAACGAAGGCCGCACTCCACCTGGATTCCGTCGAAAAACCGAAGTTGTAGTACAGAAGCTCGTCGAAAGTCTGCGGCATTAAACGCCCGATCACCTCCTGAACCAGCGCAATCCCATAAGGAGTTGCACCCGTCACCCCCTCGCTTTGCCTTTTCTCCTCCAGTTTCTTCAAGAAACTGTCGTATGCCATTTGCAGATCGGGTCGAATCCCCTGTTTCGAGAACGTCCATTGCGATCCATCAGCTGCGAACGAAAGCGTGTATGGATAGTTCCCTTCAGATTGAGGGGTGAGAGTGAAAGGTCCCTCTGAAATCGCACTCTGTCCAAGAGCACCGGCACCCGCACCGATCTCAGGCAGATAAGTCGTGAAAACCTCTCCATGAGGTGAGCTGCTCGCATTCCCAAGCGTCGCTAACGAGGTAGCCGGATAGACATAAGGAAGTGCACTGCCTATCGGTTGCTTGCTCGTGAAGAACGCCGAGGTGAACACGGCCATTTTTCCAGCTGTGAGTGCGACATTGCCGTTCACAATAGGCTGAACATAAACGTCGTAAGTCTTCGAAGCATCCGCCTCGAACGACTCGACGATGAGCGAGGATTCCGTGGTGGTGCCTGTGAACTGGGCAGTCGAATTGCCCAACTCGTATACCGATACAAAGTAGCCACCCGCGGCAAAAACAGGCTCCCAGCTGATCTTAAGTTCGGCGCCGTCAAAGCGAACAGAAGCAGGCACCCCTGCCTCAGCCGGGACCAGAAGAATATCGCTGATCGGTCCGATGACCTCTAATCCCTGCTCAACCCTCTTAGCTTGAATGGTCACGCCTAACTTTTCACCGGGTTTGGGCGGCACATCGAGAATGTAAGGCGGCGCAGGTATTGGCCCTCCGGTGTTGCCATTTGTGAACTCCAGCACGTAGGAGTTTGCACCTTGAACCTCGGTCCAGTTGATCGTTCCAATATTGGTGACCGGATCTGTCTTCATCGAAATATCGGTTGGAGCCTCGGTAATCAGGTTGATACCGTCCGGCAAACCCACCGCTGCACCCGTAACGCAACCGAGAACCGGGCTGACCGAAAGACGAAGGTCCGAATGCGAATTGAGATCGATAGGAATAAGGGCCGAGTTCGCACCTCCATCGAGCCTCGTGACGACGCCTGACGGATTCAATATTTCGATGCAGGTAGCCTCTGGTGCTGGTGCGTCCGGCACGTCTGCAAAATCCCATTTAACGGCCAGCACACCATTCACGTAGGCGACTGTCGTGATTGCAAAGACCGGCACCGGATATTTGATCGGAACGCTTATCGGACCGACGCTAAAAGGCGCTGAGAAGCTAGCCGCTCCGGAGTTCGCGATTGGGCAAACCGCCTCTACGTAAACCGTGAATGGCGGCGGCACCATTTTTCCCTCTTCGATCTCGAGTGACACAGGTCCTTCCTGTACCTCTCCCTGGCCCATGATGAGCTCAACGCCATTTGACATTCCATAGACGGAAGCCCTCGTCCCAACACTGACTCCGCTGCTCCCGATGGTCGCCTTAACGCTAAATGTCCTGACCCCGTCGAATCTGGAGGCAATAACGTCCGCAGTGGCGCCAACAACAGGCGCAGAAGCGGTGTGGGTTGTCCAATCGATGTCGTCCTGATCTATGCCCGTCTCAACCCACTTGGCGTCGACCATGTAGGAATCAGTTGCGGACAAGGGAAACGGAGGTTGATAGACGGCGTGTCTCGTATTTTCGCTGTCAGTGGGTGAGATGCCGATTTTGGCGAGGCTCGGTGCCAGCCGCAGCCTGACAACCAGAGAGGTGTCATCAGGTGCAACACCGCAAACCCGTACGCCCACGCCGGCCTGGATCCCAGAACCCTGGGGAGGGTAGTAGTTTCGATATGGGCTTATGTAACGGACATTCTCAATAATCGGCGTACCGTCTGCCAATTCATGCCCCCCGACTTCGCGCCGTTGAAGTAGCCATGCTCCGGATCCCCGAGAGTGAAACTCCGTTAGTAACGCACCGCGGCGGCCGCAGACGTGTAGTCCGTTTTCATGTCTTGCTGAATGCGTGGCAGCATGTAATCAAGATCCTTGTAGCACTTCGAACAGTGGTATTGCATGGCATGGTGATCACCAGTCAGAATGCCACCGGCATAGAATCGGGCCATATTGACAGGAAAATCTTCACGGGCCCTCTCCTCTTTGCTACCGAGAACAAGGCCGTAGAACATGCCGCTGTGGTCGATCGGATCGTTTTGCGTGACCTTGCTTGGTCCTGAATCAGTCATCACAACCTCATCGACCGCTATATCACTGATCATCCGGCAGGACATATCTTCCATGAAAATGATGTGGCATCCGCTGGCAGTTACAGACTTGGAGTTCTCGGCCTGAAGCTGGTAAATACCCTGGCATCCTGCCTGCGAAGACGTCGACTGGTGGCTTCCTTTGACGGTCGCGTACACAGCGAGTGACTCGAGTCCATCGATCCCTGTCTTAACCCGAGATGACGTGTCCAGCGACTCGATCAGTGCCTCTGTGCCGTCTTCCAGCGTGACTTGTGTTCCTGCTGCAGCGCAATGCCAGTAGTACATCAGGTTATCGATGGTTTTGCAGTTTATCGAAGGTGTTTCGGGGGAGTTCTTGCTGCAGACGTTGTAAGTTACTGGATCGCCCTCTTCAAATTGGATGGTCATTGAGAAGAAAAAGTAAGATCGCTGCTCGCTTGTGAGGCTTCCCGGTTTGTAGACAATGGAATTGGTGTCCCGATACCCCTTGTCTCCGCTGCCACTGCCATCAAACGGGAAATCCCATTTCAGGATATTTCTCTCGCTGCTAAATGCTGCGAGCATTTTTTCATCCGTCGTGAACTCGGTTGCTCGTGTTAGATGCTCTGCCTTCTTGTCATTGCTTTGCACCACGACGTATGTAACGAGATCTGCAGCCGATAGCTTCGTCAAATCGGGAGTCCCATTCAGCACCCACTGCCCGACAAACGGGCTGATCAGGTACGGACTGGCCCCCTCATCTTCCGGTTCTACGTAGATGTAGTCAGCGTTATCATTAATTGGCTGACCCTGAGTTCGTCCAACGGCAATCTCAATATTCTCGTGTTCATCGTGTGAAATGATCGGCGCCGCGATGGTTGCCTGATCGCCAGCGCCGGTGGTCATAACGATCGAATTGGCATAAGCGGTAAACCTCGTAATTCCTTTAGGATCCATGACATATGCAAGGTGCAGGATGTCAATAGTCGGTTCGCCATCAACGGTTACTGAATTCTGACTCAGAGTTGGGTTGGTGAGGAAACCGGCACTAACTCCAGCGTTGTCGCCAAACGCAAGAATCTCGGTTTGTGCGGGTCCAATAACAAATGTGGTGCCACCACTTATCAGGTTGTCGCCCTCGGACGTCAGCCACACCGTGGCCGTGGCCTTCCCTTCCTCAGTCTCGCCAGCGTCTACCATCGTAGCGATGTCCAGCTGCTTGCCTGTGTATGGGGCACCGGAATTGATCACCGCGAAGAGATACGGATACTTTGCGGCAGTTCTTCCTGATGCCTCGTTCGCTATCTGGATCACACCCAGGTGCAGCGGATCTGACGGATCCAGGTATACGGTCTCGTCACGTGTAAGAGAAGCGTGGAAATTGGCGAGTTCTTGCTTCTGAGCAGGAGTCAATTGAATACTATCGTTCATCCCATCCCTCCCCTGAGTTCGTAATGGGCCGGACATTACCAGAACGACGACGAAGTACGCAACCTGATGCACGAGTTCACAGAACACCGATGCAATCAGAATAAGAATTGGTTGATACTACGCTCGATTCTCGATGACGCATCTGGTCGTTTTTCGGACAGATCACCTAGTAAAACGTGCCCAAATAATGCGCCAGATCGAGCCCGATTCCTGCGGTATTATGCGCAATACGCATGGTTCAAACTCGTGTATTCAGTCCGAACCACCCCATGTTATTCAGTCAGGCACATCGCAGCCCAATTGGAAGCGCTCCACAAAAGTTCTGCCTATTGTCCCCTGAGCTCCACCAATGTGTTTATGAAAACGACCGCTCCATCCATTGGAACGGTCGTTTTCTATTGAACTTGTGTTCATGGTGGAGACGGGGGAGGGAACGTACTTGACTGCTTGGAAAGTACGGTTGACCGGGCAGACATACGGTCAGCGTAGTTCCTGATCAATTCGAAGTTTTGCTTTCCAAGGATAAGGCCGCTGACTCGAACTGCGTTCGCCGCTCCAATCTAGACCTAAAATGAGGTCGGACAATGATGTGTGCCAATTTGTGTGCTAATTAGGCACTTTGCAGTCGATATCGGTCTGCCGGAAGGTATAGTGACCTGCTCCTATAACGACCCAGCTCACCTTGTGATTGAACGAGCCGTTGGGTCGATCTTTTGTAGCCGACTCGTGTACTCAGTTCGAGATTGCATCATCGTTGTAGGTCTTGCTAAGTCTGAGCCGCTTCCGATGAAGTGGCTCGATATCGTCAGAAGCGTTGGATGAACCGACCAGTTCATTCCTGCCATTTCGAAGGCAGGTTGATCCTGATCGGAAATCCGCAGAGAAACGGGTTCACGAGGTTAAAACCTAAGACGACGAGTGGTTTCTAAAGGCAGGTCATTAGGACCTGGTGATTTTAGAATCGATCAAACATGAGTTGTCAAATAGTTGCCATAGAGGGGGCACAGGAGATCATTGAATGCCGTCTGGAGGCAACTTTCTCGACTTTTGAGAACCTGGCCTGCTTGCGACCTGCCTCCTGACAGCGCCCAACCGTCCCACCCAATCGGTACTGTTGGTTCACTTACCCGGGTCATCGAGGTGGTAAAGTGCCGTCCATCGCTGTACACGGTACCGTTATCCGAATGCAAATCATGCTCGTTGCGTGAAGTAGGCAGTGAATAAGCGGATGAAATCGCTGAGTAATAACGCTCGTAGCAGTTCCCGTGGCAAAGCGCTTTCCTGGCTCACCGCGTTCGCTGTCGTGGGAACCATTTTGGCCGTTGTGGCCCTGAGTTCAGGCGCTTGGGTCAACGCGTCTGGCACCGGAGGCACTGGAGGCACTGGAGGCACCGGAGGCACCGGAGGCACGATACCTTCCGTTGAGATCCCGGACTTAGAGATCCTCGACGTAATTGGGTTGCCACTTGAGGTAGTGAGCCTGCCGGCAATTGGATTTAGTCAAGCAGTCAGCCTGAGTGTGAACGCATTTCCGTTGGCGGGTGCTGACACTATCCAAGTGCTTATTCAGCACGATCCACAAGTTACGATCATCCGGAATGCCAGATGCAGCGGCGCGTTCGAAAGCGCATTCAGCCCCGGAGACGCTGTTCGCATCGATTCGGAATCTGTATCCGGATTCGTCTGTTTCAGCAGTGCAATGATTGCTACTGGGTCCGGTACCGTGGTTGAGTTCGATATCGAGCGCGCTGGATTCGGATCTGACCA
>JAJCYX010000315.1 GCA_029262715.1 Chloroflexota bacterium | reverse complement strand
GTTGGCGATGGTCCAGCCTGTGAAGGCTCGGGAGCATTCGTAGATGTCCTGTTCGGTGTAGTTGCCGACGCCCATTGAGAACAGTTCGAGTATTTCGCGGCCGAAGTTTTCGTTGATCGCACCGTTGTGGTTGTCCTGGTTGTCCAGCCACATGAGCATCGCAGGGTCATGTGAGAGTGCCAGTAAGAGGTCCTGGTAGCTGCCGAGGCCGAGGGTTCTGAACATTTCGAGCTGGGTCATGATGACCTTGCCCTGGATGAGCTTTGTCTGGCCGGTTGCGAATACGCGGTGCCAGAGCAGGGCGGTCTTTTCCAGCAGCGGCGCAGTGGTTGTGACCATGCGGTAGATCCAGTTGGCGCCGGTGGCGGGCTGAATCCGAAGGTCTGACTGGTCTACGTGGTAGCGCCGGATGATGTCCTGCGGCATGGATTCGACGGTGGGCGGATTGAGCAGATGTTCGACGGTAGCTTCGTAGCCCATCTCGGAGAAGTGGTCGATCTCATCTTTGGTGCCGCCGAAGCCAGCGCGTCTCAGCAGATGGGAGACAAGCTGAGTCTGCGTGGCGGCTGGCGTCGAAACCATTCTCCAACTCCTGTGGGGCCCGGTACTCCTGCTGCTGGAGCTGAGGGCGTGGAACGTGTGTGCACTGAATCAGGGTTACCGAGATTATAAGGGAGCGGGTTGGCGAGTGTCGGGAGCAAGCTGCGATTTCATGCGGCCAGCGCGTTTTCGATCTGTCATCCCGACGGTAAAGGAGGGATCTGGCCGATGATTCGCGGTCTCTCAAATAAATCCTGAATCCACCCTTCGACAGGCACAGGTTGGCTTGAGACCCACAGAGCCCTTCGCGGCACCCACCCTCTAACTCCCTCCCTGGCAGGGAGGGAGGATGAAGATAGCCCAACCGCTTCCTATTGAACAGCTGCCTGTGAAACACCGGAAAGTGCCGCACACGGCATCTGGATGGCGGTGCACTGCGAAGCTCGTTGCCTGCGTAATACTGCTCTAACGCAGTTCGGTTGAGACTGGCTGTACGGTGTGCTGACGAGGCGGAGCAATGTCGCAGGCTGGTCGTTTAGAAACCTCGAGGTTGGCCATCTCAAGCAAACGAAAAATAAGTTCGGTTCTGGCGGGATTTGTGCTTGCTACCTTTGCGCTGGCCAGTTGCGCTTCGGTTGAACCAACACCGACCGTGGCGATAGCGCCGACAGCACAGGTCCCGACACCAACTCCGACATCAACAGCGACCTCGTTCGTCTCTGACATTGAGCTGCGAGATTTGACCTGTGTCGACTTCCACCCTGGAATCCCGCAGCCGGATGGACCGAACCACTGGTACGAAGTATCGGGCTCAGTTTTCAACAACAGCACTCTGTTTACGCTGGTCATAGCCAGCTACGAGATACTGGATTCGAACGGGTCAACACGATTTCGACTGCTGGACAAAGAGATAGAGGTTGAATCAGGGCAGCCAACGGCCTTCTTTGAGCGTCTCGATCTGGAGGCGCAGGCAAACGACTTCTCGTGTCGCGTTTCGTTCAGCGTGCCGGATGACGGTCCTGACGCAGTGGAATCGTTGGTGGCGCCGGTCGAGTCGATCTACGCCCCGTAGAGAATCGCTCACCGAGCGGCTTACAGGTTGCAGCTGCCGGATGCGTTTTTGTTGACAACGCTCCTGGCGAACAGCTCATCGCCGCCGTCTGAGAGGTCAGCAAATCCGATGTCCCACGTAAGCAGGCTGCCATCTTCGTCTGTTGCGTTCGAATCCTGGACGTGTCCGGGCATCTCAACCGTCCATTTCACGGTGATGAAGTCTTCGAAGCTGGATTCGAGAGAGTCTGTGAAGTCCTGGAGGCTGTCTGTGAACGCACCTTCGATGGCATCTTCAAACTCGCTCAGGTCGGCGGCATTATCGGTGTCGTCAACATAAATCACGGCAGGGAACGGTGTGCCGTCGATGGTGAGCGGCTCGCCCTGTGTCGACGATGGGTCGGTCTGTTCGTCTGCTTCGACTGACATTCGTAGTTCGTAGACGATCTCGTCTTCGGTCTCTGTGATGTCGAGGAACGGGATCATTGATGTGGCGGTGTCTTCTTCGGAGAGTGCCGCCGTTGCCAGCCTGAACTGTTCGGCAGCGTCTTCGCCCTTGAACGTCTGGCTCATGCGCAACCTGATGGCATCTTCGTCATCCACCTGCGTCACGTCTATCTGCACTTCCCATCCAGCCGCTTCGATCGTTTCGATGTTGGCCAGTTCAGAGTCTCCGCTGAGATCGACCTCTCGGTCTGTGATCAACAGCTGGGCCAGTGGTCCAGAGATGACGTATTCGAGGTTCTGCTTGATCTCTTGCTGGCTGATGATCTCAGTACGGATATCGACGGCGATGGTGCCGCAGCCGACGATGGCGAGCATTAGCCCGAGAATTGAGAATGGTGTCAGGCGGACTGGAATTCGCCGCGAGAGTGCGTTCATTGAAGCTGCCCTGGGAGTCTGTTGATCTATTAGATCAGGATGGCAGCGTGGAGAACGGGCCGTAATCGGTTGATCGTCGGAGAAGGGTTTGAATTCAGTTTGCACCCGCGTGCGGGTTTTTCTTGGGATTCTGAGTGACTGGCTGAGGGTGGCGGGCATTCTCCCTCCCAGATTGGGAGGGAGTTAGAGAGAGGGTGCCGCGTGCGGCGGCAGCGAGCTGCGTTATCAGTGATCCCACGAAGCTGACAAAGAAACCTACTCTCTCCTAATAAGACGAAATGACCCTCACCCTCTCCCGATCCGGGAGAGGGGATTGGCCTCGCTGGCTGGCTAGCTGAAGCTGAAGCGGGAGTGGGAGTGGGAGTGGGAATTCTCTGGAAATCGCTTACGATCTCTCAGAAAAACCAGCTAGCTGGTCGGCGAATGTGAAAACTGCTGGTAGACCACCTGTGTGCAGGAAAATCACCGTTTCGTCTTTGCCCAGATTGCCTTCTCTAACCTGGTCAATCAGCGCCGCCATCACCGTACCCGTGTAGTTCGGGTCGCAGATGATCGCGTCCGTGCGCGCCGCCATGTGAATCGCCTCGATCACCTCCGGCGTCATGATCCCGTAGCCCTCGCCAACATACTGGTTCAGCACCGGCATATCGGCCTTCGAATAGGTGACCGGGAGATCGAGCAGTTCCTTGATGTCCTCGTTGTGATCGAAGATGTACTCATCGAGCGGCGGGTCGTACGTCACCTGGACGCCAGTGAACTTCCAGTCGAGCCCCAGGTTGCGGGCTGCGAGGATGAGACCGCACATAGATCGGCCTGCGACGCCGTATATATGTACGTTCTGGAGACCAAGCTCCTCGATCTGATCGAGGAGTTCCAGTCCGGCCTCGACGAACCCGACCATTCCGACGATGCGCGGGAACAGGTGGTCCTGGACGAGATAAGGCTTCGCACCTTCGCTTTCGAGCTTCTCTTTGAGCTTCGCTGCGTAGTCGTTCGCTGTCTCAGACTGAAACTGGTCGAGCAGGTGGAGTTCGGCACCGAGTAGCTTGTCGATCAGCAGGTTGCCCTGCACCTTGCGGTGTGCCGCGTTCTTGAGAATTAGGACGTAGCGCAGGCCGGTCTTGTTGGCGGCGGCAGCGGTCATTCGGGCGTTGTTTGAGTGGTAGTCCATGATGTTGATCACGGTGTCGTAACCCTCATCACGGATGTGCGGCATCTCGAAATCGTAGTGTCGGGCCTTGTTGCCACCGTATGCGAGACCGGTCATGTCCTCTCGCTTGACGAGGATGCGCGGTCCGCCGAGTTCGGCGCTGAGGCGAGGCATCTCTTCGAGCGGTGTCGGCAGGTGCGCAATGTGCATGCGAGGCAGCTTTGAGATGCGTGAGCGCAGCTGCGAGCGGGTGAGTTTCTGGCTTGTAGATGCTGTGGTCATTGAGGGAGATTCCGGATGGTTCAGTTGACACTCGAGTTTACTGGCATAGCCAGATTCGCATTGATGTGTGACCGGCTGTCGGCACTTATCGGCGGCCAGCAGAGGCGCACATGATAGCTGGTTGTGGCGGCGGTGAAACTAACGAGTGCACCTGACGAGCTATCTGCTCTGAACACAGCAAAATGCGCCCACAGAGGTTAGTCCGAGGGCGCATATGCGGCGTCGAGCGCATGTATATGAACCTGATCAAGAAGCCAGTATGTGGTCGAGACGACCGCTATCGCCTAGACCGCCACAGCGCTGGCAACCGGCCCTGCGTGCACCAACTTCACCGTATCGAGATCGCACATCCCGAACATCGGTGCGCACTCCTCTGAGTTCATCGCCAGGTCGTTTGCGGCCTGCGCAGCTGCCAGAGACACCCAGTACACCACATCGATATATGTGTCCTCTTCCGAATTGTAGGACAGGTGCCTCGAAACGAATCCCGGCTGCCTCTTCGCCCATCCGTAAAGCGATTCGTTGGCTACGATGAACTGATCTTCCGTCACTCCTGGCTGCAGCTTGAATGTGACCAACTCAAGAACGTGGTGGTCGTGATTTCCTGACATCTCTGCTCTCCTGCTGTTAATCGCGCTCCGAGAATTACCTGCGGGGCAAACAGTGATCTGGACAGACGATGTTCCCGACCACGAAACGAAGATTAGAATCCAACCCTGACAGCGGTATGTCACCTATTACCGGCAACCTGAAGATGTCCCGGAGCGATGAGATTGCAGAGATTGCAGCGCCTGTACGGGTTGGTTGAATACATGAGGAGTCGCCGAGGGCCGGTTACAGTCCCAGAACTGGCTGCTCACTTCGGAGTTGGCGACAGGACGATTCATCGTGATATCGCTGCACTGAGAGACCAGGATGTGCCGATCTACGGCGAGCCGGGTCGGGGCGGTGGGCTTCAGATTGGCCAGGAGTATTCGATGCCACCTTTGGGTCTGAGCATCAATGAGCTGTTCGGTATGTGGGTTTCGCAGCGACTTAGCGCTGTGACGGGTTCTGTGCCGGCTGGCGGAGGTGTGGCGAGCGCATTTTCGAAGGTGCTGGAATCGCTGCCTCAGGCGAGACGTGAGCGTTTCGAACGGATTCTTGAGCGTGTGGTTATTGGCATTCCGCCATCTGAGGACGCTGTGATGGGCGCAGGTTCGATCGACCCGGATGTATATACCGTGTGCGAGGAGGCGTTCCTGGATGGACGAGCGCTTCGGCTAAGTTACGAGGACCGGCACGGCAACCGCACTGAGCGAACTGTGGCTCCGCACGGGCTAATGGTGCAGTCTCCGCTGTGGTATTTGCTGACGTTCGATGATCTACGCAAGGCGTCGAGGCTTTTCAGGTTGGACCGCATCAAGGCTGCAAGCCTGGATCCTGTACTGCAGTTCGAGCCGCGCGATCCAAGGGCGCTGTTTGAGGAGATTGAACAGCTCGGGATTGAGGTGGCACAGCCACGATTCCGTTAGTGGCAAGCTGCGGCAGCCAGCTGCGGTGTCCTTGGTAGGGTTTGTCATCCCGAGCAGCAAGCTGTGTTTTCGTTGTCTCGTCACATGTCATCCCGGCTGGCGCAGAGGGATCTGGCCGTGGTCGCGTGGTCACCAGGGAGGTTCTGAATCAAGTTCAGAATGACTGGTGCGCACATGCCTACGCGTCCCGGTGGTGACAAGACTTGTGTCTGAGTTTGCCCCTCATCACCGGGTCCTTCGCTCTGGCTTAGGACGAAGGGTGGCACAGCCACTTCATTAAACGGTGACCTTTGACCTACCGGAAAAAGCCGCACGCGGCACGCAAAACGCGGCTTGCCGCCTTAGTCCAGGTGGAAAACTTCTTCTAGTTCGATCATGTTCTGGTCTGCGAATGAGCCTTCTGGAATCTCGAAGTACGGTGCCATCATCTCCTGCCACCTGGCGTTGATCTCTTCGCCAGCCATGCTGTCGAGGGAAGCCTGGAACGTGTCCGGCACCTCGACGTAGCCGAACATCTGGCCGTCTGGACGCATGAACAGCGTGTAGTTCTTCCAGCCGTGACTGCGCAGTGCGTCGAGCATCTCTGGCCACACTTTTCTGTGCCATTCCTTGTACTCCGGGATGACGTCCTGCTTAACTTTCATCTGAAAACCGATGCGGTTCACTATTTCCTCCTAACTACACGATTGAATCCGATTCGGACGATTCGACTAGGCCTCCCAAACCAACGACTACTACGATTGCCCTTAAGATAGTCAGGTAAGATCGGTTTCCCAAAAATTGAACGCCATTCAAGAGTTCTAGGTGCCGCACTACCCTTGATCAGACGGCCATGGGCCGGACCGAAATTGATCGAGAAAATTCGTACGTGGCGCCGTATGCCAAAAGTCCATGGTGAAATAAGAATCATAAACAGATCACGATCTGGGCCAAAGATCATCCGGAGATTCACCCAATATTGATCATCACGTTCCGGCTCGAACGAATCGGGTAAATGTGGAACAGGTATTGCCAGATCAATCCACTGGATTTCCTGTGGTTCAAGTCGCCACACGATGTTCGATCTCAACTCTGAACGAGGGAGATCTCCGAACACAGGAAATCTGATAAAGACGTCGCCTTGAAATGACACCGACAACGGCTCGTCTGAATTGTTCTCTAGTCTTAGTCTCAGTGATGCCCCAGAATCACGTCTATCGAGTTGAGAACTGGCTATGTCGATTAGCTCGATTGATTCAACGGAAAGTTTCGGATAGGTTCGCTTCAGGTAGTTTGATCTCTGCAGCACAAAAGCGAATATAGCCGCAGCGGCCAAGATAGCTCCCGATACGATGCTCATGATCTCTGCCCATGTACCTAGCGTATCGCTCACCCGCTGAATCCTCTCATCACCAACTCATTCGTTAGCAAACGTCTATGCTGTGCACTCGCGACTAGTGTAATTTGCAGAATTCTGTAGTCAGTTTAGTCGTCGTGCTGTTGCCAGCAATACTGCACGCCCGTTGGCCAGATGATCCAATCTGTAACCACCACCTCCCGCTCAACGGAGAAAAAAAATGAAAAGCTTTGGACAGGTACTGGACCTGAAAGACGACCCTGAGATCATTGCAAAGTACGAGGAGTATCACAGGAATGTGTGGCCGGAGGTGATCGAGGCGCTCAAGGGCATTGGTATTCATCGCATGGAGATTTTCCGCGTTGGGAACCACCTGTTTATGTACTACACGGCGCCTGATGACTTCGATCCGGCTCGTGATTTCCAGGCCTATACCGAGAAGGCGCCGAGGGCGAATGAGTGGAACGATCTGATGAGCACGTTCCAGCAGAAGGTGCCAGAGGCGGCTCCTGACGACTGGTGGACGCCGGGCAAGCTGGTTTTCGACTCAGAGTGGACGCCATAGGTGCCATTGGCACGTTTTCTTGTGATGGGCGGTTGTTTGTGCAGGTAGCCGGTTGTCTCGCATTACCGCTTCTCTGAGAGATTCTGAATCGAGTTCAGAATGACAGGAATCCGCTCTCTCGGGACCAGGCGATCGTGGTATATGTCATCCCGGCCGAGGGCACCCGCTTGCGGGTCCAGGGATCTGACCGCATTCGTACGGTCACCCTGCGCGGGAGTAAACAACTATCGACGGGTTCCGGTGGCAACAAGTCTTGTATCTGAGTTTGCCCCACCCACCAGGTCCTTCTGACCCGCAAGCGGGTACCCCGCTCAGGACGAAGGTGGCACAGCCACTTTTCAATTGATCGCCTACTCGTGAGACAGCGGTAAATGCGGCTTGCCGCTGCTCTGACTTAGGGCGAAGGGTGGTCGCGGATGGCGATCACAGACCCTCCCTCTAACTCCCTCCCAATCTGGGAGGGAGAACAGATCGTCGAATAACGATCACCTGGTGATGTCATCTGAACAAATCGAGTTCAGTGTGACATCTTGCCTGTTGGGCACTCACGCTGATACTTGTTGCGTATAACCTGAATGGCGAGGCGACTAACGCCATCACGCCTAACGGAACCACGATCTGAATTGAGACGAAACCTCATAACCGGCGGAGCACTCGGCTGGGCAGTGCTCATATTCCTGCTGTCATCGCAGTCATCCGACAGTTTCGATGATGCGGGAAGCGCGCTGGACTTCCTGCCGGCCGTCGATTTCCTGGCTCACCTCTTCCTCTACTTCGTGCTTGCTGTGCTGGTGCATGCGGCGCTGCGGATCTATCTCCCGAAGCGCAAGGAACTGCTTGCTGTCGATACCGTGATATTCAGTCTTCTGTACGGTGTATCGGACGAGTTTCACCAGGCGTTTGTGCCCGGAAGAACAGCCGCAGCAATTGACCTGCTTGCGGACGTGCTTGGAGCCGCTCTTGCTGTTACTCTCTGGATCGCCTTTAACCGAATCAGGCAACACAGACGGGGGCATAACCCAGATGGCACAACGGACGCCGAAGGAAGTTAAACAGCCGACCGCTCGGCAGGTTATCTTGCTGCTTGAAGAGGTTGTGCTGTTAGCCGAAACGCTTGCCATTCCCCCCACCGACCGCGCACTGGCGATGCGGATTGGCGAAGAGTTGATTCCGGCGCTTTACGAAGCTCGTACTTACCTTGAGGTCGGATACCTGAGATCTCCTGAGATCAGACAGGGCATATCGCGCGCATCTCTTGTTGCTTCTGACCTCACCGATACCGACGCGTCTTTTGGTCCGCTGCACTCGCGATTACGAGTGTTGCTAGAAGAGGCTGGCCAGGCCGCTCGGGGTGAGTGATTCAGCTGGTGGCGATCGTGTTGAGGTGCTGGCCGAGACCGTTGCTGGCTTCGATGATTTGAACTCGCTTATTGAGCTGGCTAATGGCGCGGCTGAGGCAGCGCTTGATGCTGAGCATTTGACGGGACCGGATGCGCTTACGGTGCTGCTCAGCGACGACCAGAAACTACGTGATCTCAACCGGCAGTTCAATGGCGAAGATTCTGTAACCGATGTGCTGTCTTTCAACGATGTCGAAGGCTGGCACAACGGAGTTCCACCTTCGGGATCAGATGAGGGCGAATTCTCGATGCCGGGCGAGCAGCAACGACTGGGTGAGATCGTTATCTCGCTTGAGCAGACGAAGCGGCAGGCTGACGAGCGCTCTGTGTCATTTGATCGAGAACTTGCGATGTTGACGGTTCATGGCATTCTGCACCTGCTTGGCTACGACCACGCAGACGCTGCAGAAGAGGCTGTGATGTTTGGCAAGACGGATGCTGTGCTGGAGCGCCTGTTCGGGTGAGCGACGCTGGTCGGGGCCCGTTTTTAGTCCAGACCAAGCACCGTCTTTGCGTTCTCCAACAGAATCAGCTCTCTTGCCTCGTCCCTGATCTCCAGGTCGGCGAACTCCTCTAGCCAGCGTTCAGGCGGCATGTACGGGTAGTCGGAGCCGAACAGCACCTTGCGTCGCAACCTGCCACCGGCCTCGATGATCAACTGCTTCGGAATGTACTTCGGCGCCCAGCCTGACAGGTCTATATATACATTCGGCTTGTGAAGGGCGACTGCGATCTGCTCGTCGATCCACGGCCACGCCGGATGCGCCATGATTATCTTCAAGTCAGGGTGGTCTGCAGCCAGGTTGTCGACATGCGGAATCGGCCTCGCGTACGCCAGCTTGAAGCCTCCACCTCCTGGAGTTCCCGCGCCAGCCGCGGCGTAGCCGGTGTGCATCAGAACAGGAATGCCGAGTTGCTCGACTTTACTGAAAAGCGTCTCGAAGGCAGGATCGTCCGGGAAGAACGCCATGTGAATTGGGTGCAGCTTCAGGCCGATCAGTCCCAGTTCTGTGACCGCTCGTTCCAGCTCCTCGACAGCGGCCAGGCCTTTGCGAGGGTCGACTGTTGCGAATCCGAAGAACTGGTCCGGGTGACGCTTCACGACGTCCGCCACGTAGTCGTTCGGGTCAGGCCGATCGCCGGTTTCTGTTTCAGCGTCCACCGAGAAGATAACGGCCTTCACGTCTGCGGCCATAACGCGGTCGGCCATCTCCTGCACGCTGTCCGGCTCACCGTCCATGCGGAACATCTTGCGCAACCCCGGCTCGATGCCGTATTCAGGCAGTTCAGGGTGTCGAGGGACGTGTACGTGAATGTCGATAGCTTTCATGAAGCAAGCTTCCTTGTGCCAGAGGCACGTTTTCTTGCAGCAAGCTGCATTTTGAGATGAGAGTTTGGTCGGCTCGGAGGCGTGGCGGTCGTTTCTACCGGGAGACACCGAAAGACAATCTGGCACCGTTTGATGGCGAACTACGGTGCACATCAAGATGCCTCACGTTGCCGGTGAAGAATACCGTACTGTCAGCTAGCCCGGCTCGTGGACGAACAGTATCTGGGCACCCGTGTTGTGGAGCAAGAAACCCGCCTCCCCACCTTTGAAAACGGCCACAAGGCGATTAGCACTGACTGAGAGATCGATCTCCGGAAACGCTACCGCCCACGGCAGTCCATTTTGCGCGTTCGAGTTGACGAGTCTGTCCGCAAGCCTTGCCGCATTCTCAACGGCTGCCCGTTCACTATCGTGGACCAGGATCACGACTGCATAGCTCTGTGTACCGTTCCAGCCCGTGCCGGTGGCGATCAACTCGAAAGGGAACATCAGGGGAGCGAGAAGAGCGTTGGCCCGGTTCGATTCGTGTGATTCCGTAAACACGCCATCACTGATGATTGGGCCGGTTATTTCAGGAAGAAACTTCTCTCGAGTGAGATGGTCTCCGCTCCTGAGCGTTATGTTGTTGGCGTT
>JAJCYX010000314.1 GCA_029262715.1 Chloroflexota bacterium | reverse complement strand
AACAGCCTAAACACACCATGTCAACGCTCACAAACATCTCTCAATGAATGAAATCGGGTAGTCCGAGATCAACTTTTGAGAGTCATTGGACCGTTCCAACACCGCCGTCGTACCGTCGGCAATGCAAGCGCAAACATCATCCATGCATTAAGTGCGTAATCAGCTGTTCCCTGCCTCAGGCCAGTCGCGGATGCCCAATCACCGCGGCAGGCTCACAGGCGCGTCTCGTCTGCATTTACGGTGAAACGTGGGCGCTAGATTCCTTTCCGCGCTACAGCCTTCGCAAAAGCACTGAATTTGACTGGCTTACGTGGACTTCCAACTGATATACACCGATATTCGTAACATCTTAACGGTCTGACGCTCTCGGTCAGTAACGAAGCGCCTGGTTTGACGTGCAGACTTGAGACAGACCAGTTTTCTCTCTGTCGTACCCGGCCCAAGTAGTCTCACAGCAGGTAATCTGTTTCGCTCAGAAGGCCGTTACCAAACTCGTTCGTCAGACAGCACATGCCACACAACACCGACTTCACCATCACCAAACTTGAATCATTTCACCTTGCGTTTAAAGACAGCTCCTCCTACTGGGAGGGATACAGAGCAGACGAAGGCGACCGTGTCACAGAAAGATTTGAATTCAAGCAGGGATGGCAAACGGTTTATGCACGCTACGTTGAGGCACCGCTACTGAAAGTGACGCTGTCGGACGGGACCATCGGCTGGGGCGAGGCCAACTGCAGCATCGGGCCGGAGGTTCTGTGTGTAATCACCGACAACATCATCGAGCAGATGGTGGTTGGGCAGGAGTTCGGTGACCCGATGGCGCTCTGGGACTTTCTCTACGATTCGCAACGCGGTCGCGGCTACTCCTCTGGTTTCTGGTTGGACGCGCTGGCGGCGCTCGACATAGGCGTTTGGGATGCGCTTGGCAGGCGGGAGCAACTTCCCGTCGCCGCGATGATCTCTGACGCGCCCAGGACCGAGATTCCTGTCTACCTTTCAGGTGTGCGACGGAACACGCTCGATGAGCGGGTTGAGCACGTAAACAGGTGGCGAGATACCGGGCTGCGCGGCGCCAAGATATTCCTTACAGGTGACTGGGAGGCAGGAACGGCGGAGTTGGACGGGCTGAAAGCCGGTGCGCCTGAGCTTGAGCAGTGGATGGTGGACACGCTCTGGATGTGTGACGAGGAGCGCGCTGTTCGGGCTAAGAAGGAGTACGGAGAGCGTGGTGTTCGATTCTTTGAGTGCCCACTTCAACCCGAAGACCTGTCAGGTCACCAGAGACTTGCAGCGCTTCCCGGTGCACCTATTGCGCTCGGTGAACACTTTCGCACTCGATACCAGCTCGAGCCATGGCTGGACAAGCCGTTAGCACTCGATGTGTACCAGCCCGATATAGGTCGTACAGGAATCTCAGACTTCATCAAGCAGCGAGACATGGCAACTGCAGCAGGAATTCCGACGACTCCTCACATGGGCAGCGGTGTTTCCATCTTCCAGGCAGCTACTCTCCAGTGCGCCGCCGTCTCAACACCTGAATTTCTACAAGAGTTTCAGGGCGGTTTGTCAGACAAACTGGGTGATGCCTCGGACACAGCGTGGCAGTACGATGATGGCATGTTCAAGCTACCGGACCGTCCCGGAATTGGCGCTGACCTGAGTGAGGCGGCCATAGAGCCGTTTATCATCAGGCGCTAGCTGCTATCAGTCCTACGAACAGGACCCACTCACCAGTGAACGGTGCCACACGCAATGGCTACTGAAGCCGAGCCATCCGCAGAAGGCAGCACCGACGCGGCCAACGATGCGCGTACCGGCAGGCCAGTAACTGGACCTCGAAAGTCGGGCCTTGCAGCCGCCGGTGAAGTCCTGGGCATTCGTGACTTCCAGTTCCTGCTGATCGGCAACGCCATGATGTTTGCAGGGTTCCAGGTGCGGAACATGGCTCAGGCCTGGCTCGTCCTCGAGTTGACCGACTCCTCACTCTGGGTCGGGATCGTGAACGCCATGCCCGGAGTTGCCATCATGGCGATTTCTCTTTTGGGCGGCGCTGCTGCTGACCGATGGGAGAGATGGAAGATCCAGATGGTCACTAAGCTGGCGATCGCTTCCATGGCGTTTCTGACAGCATTTCTTGTTACAGCCGACGTGATCTCTGCATGGCATTTGATACCGATAGGGTTGATGACAGGAACGATGTTTGCCTTTCACAACCCTGCGAGTCAGGCGTTCGCAATGGACATCGTTGGCCGCGAGAGATTCATGAGCGCAATATCCGTGAACACGACAATCTCGCAGACCGCCATCGTTGCAGGACCCATGCTCGGCGGCTACCTGCTCGCAACTGGGCTGGATGCTGCTTTCTACTTGCTTGGGGTGCTGTACGGGGCAGGTTTCGTGGCAACCGTAGCGATCAGGTCTCGCAGCACACCATTGGTTAGAGAGAAGCGTAGTGTTGCCCGCGATATATCGGACGGTATCCGGTACTCCGCAGCAAATCCTGTGATCAAGTGGCTGTTATTCATGTCACTAGGAGGCCTGTTCACGGGGATCTTCCAGGTCGTTACTCCTTTATATGCACGCAACATCCTGGACGTCGGTGAGATCGGCTACGGCACCATGGTCACGGTTCAAGGAGCGGGCGCCCTGACCGGCTCGTTCATCCTCGTACTGACAGGCGAGGTGCGGCGAAAATCGGTGTTGATATTCGGCACTATGCTCATGATGAACGGTGCGATGGCCGCGTTTGCTTTCTCCGATAACTACGCCGTTTCGCTTTCAATGCTCTTCTTCATTGGCGCTGGATTCGGCATCTGGTTTGTAACGGTTCCGACCCTGATCCAAACTCGCACCGAGGAGAATATGCGTGGGCGGGTGATGGGAATCTTCTTCATGATTGCCCTGATATTCCAGCTTGGGTGGATACTGGGCGGTGCTCTGGATGGTGCGATCGGCACTCGAGGAACGGCGCTCGTGGCAGCAGGCGGCTCGATGACTGTTGTCGTACTTGCGTTCATCGCTTCGCGCGACCTACGTAAGCTGACCTGATCGGCTGCACGCCAGAGAGAACAACATATCGCCGAGGTGAATCAATTTGTCTGTCGGGGAACAGAGAGTGCGAGCTGAAGCTGGGCGCGGCGTGCCGAATCCGTTCGCGGCTCTTCGTCAGCGAGACTTCCGATACGTGTGGTCGTCCGAGATGCTGCATCTGTGGGCGCACGAGATGGAGAACCTGGTACTCGCATGGTTCATCCTGAACGACACCGGTTCACCGTTGCAAGTGGGGCTTATCGGAGCGACGCGGTTCAGCGGAACGCTACTTGCTCCTCTGTATGGAGCGATAGTTGACCGGTTCGACCGGCGTAAGGTGCAGATATTCGCCCGAGTCATGAGCACGGTTCTAGCGTCGGTGCTGATGACGCTTGTGCTGACAGACGTGTTCGTCGCGTGGCACGCGTTCGTGATCGTCGGACTGGGAAGTCTGATACAGATGCTCGGCATCCTCGCCAACCAGGCACTCTCCGCAGACACGGTTTCGAAGAGCCAGCTCAACAACGCGATGGGGCTGAACAGGGCGACCACCGACCTGGCACGCATCACCGGCTCGCTGCTTGGTGGCGGTCTGATGTCAGCGTTGGGACTTGGACCCGCATATATTGGAGTGGTTACGCTCTACTTTGCTGCGACCATTGCGGCATCGCTCATATCGAGGCGGCCTAAACGCGCCGATTCGGAAGACACTGGCTCTCACGGATCAGCTCGACCGGGTTACTTCGCGCAGATCGCTGAGGGTGTCAGCTACGTTCGAGAGCGCAGCATTCTTGTTGGGTTACTATTCTTCGCTTTCTTGATCGAGTTCACTACGTTTCCGCTCGTGAACGAGTTGATGACGGTGATGGGCAAGGAACTTTTCGGAGCGGATGAGACTGGGGTGGGAGTGATGCGGGCGGTTGCATCCGGAGGTGCTCTGCTAGGTGCGCTTTTGACAGGTGCCTATCCCGGCATTTCCAATCCGTCCCGCCTCCTTCTTATTACGGTCACGATCTGGCATCTGCTAACCATCCCACTGGTCCTCGATATGTCGCTCGGCGCTGCCCTGCCGCTTCTATTTGTATGGGGCATCTTCGCGGGCGCTTCCTTTGTTGCGTTGATGGTTGGCCTGCTACAAATGACGCATGTGCGCCTGCGAGGAAGAGTGATGGGCCTGCGCGTGCTGGCTATCTACGGCCTTCCGCTCGGCCTCTTGATGGGAGGATGGATCGCAGAGGAGTTCGGTGCACGGACGATGATAGGCGTTCACGGATTCGTGGGTCTCGGACTAACACTTGTCGCCGCAGCCGTGTGGCCGGTTCTCTGGCGCGGAGCCGGGCCGTTGGATGACGCAGTCTCTACAGACCCGGTAGGCCGAGCTCGATGAACCTGCCACAGTTTCCCAATCCTTCCAGAGCCGACGGTCGAATTCCCAGGGCGGTTGCGCTGGACCTCGACGGCACAGCGCTCAACTCCTCATCTCGCCTCTCAGCAAGGACATCCGATTCGGTGCTGACGCTGATCGAACTTGGTGTACCGGTCATCATTGCTACTGCACGGCCTGAGCGAGTGATACCGGTTCTCGTTGGGCCCGAAATAGCGGCCCGCTGTTCTGTCGTGCACCTGAGCGGTGTCGCCGCAGTCGGTCGCCATCCTCTACACGGGACAGCCTGGAATCCGATAGACCCTGACCAGGCTCGACTCACCTGGGAGATCGTTTCAACCAGCCCACTTGCACCGCGCATGACTATGGAGGTGGATGGCCGGCGGTTCGCAGTCAATCACGAGAGCGACGCCGACGAGCTGTGGGCGTTCAACACAGCAACGCCCGACATGATCCTGACGCTGGAGGAGGCGAATGCCGCCGGCCCTGCAAAGGTGTCGGTCAATGGCCTCGGCTCGGACCTCTCACCTATCGTCAACGAACTGCGCTCGAAGTTGTCTGCAGAAACTGCTGTGGTGCCTGCCGTCGATAACTCCTTTATCAACATCCATAGCGTCAGAGCCAGTAAGAGTGGCGCAACCGAGTCATTGCTTCACTCCAGCGGAATCGAACTTGCCGATGTGATCAGTTTTGGGGATGACCTGCCTGACGTAGACCTCATGCTTAACACCGGCTGGTCAGTTGCAGTCGACAACGCCATCCCTGAAGTGAAAAGGGTGGCGCGCTACCTGACAGCCGCCAACGATGACGACGGCGTGGCGATTGTGCTCGAAAAGCTGATCGAGGCGGTTAACGCAGAGAATGGTTGATACAGCCGAAAAGCTGCCCGAAGCACGGGCACCGTCGCTGCGCGCCAACTCGCCCTTCCGTTCCCTTCTTGTCGGGCAGGGTCTCTTCGACATCGGTATCAGCATGCGCATCGCAGCGCAGTCCTGGGTCGTCTTCGAGCTAACTGGCTCCCAACTCTGGGTCGGCGCAGCAGCGGGTGCACGCGCCGTGCCTGTGTTGATGTTCGCCATATTCGCGGGAGTCCTGGCAGACAGGCTGCCGAGGCGCAGGTTGCTCGTAGTTAGCGGCATGTGGATGGCCGCTCTAGTGGCGCTAACCGCACTAATAACGTCTACGAATGTCGCCGAACCGTGGCACTACATTGTGATCGCGTTCGGGCTTGGTATCGGGGCGACGATCTACGGTCCGTCGTTCTTCGCCATGGTCGTCACGCTAGTACCGAGGCGTCAGCTTTCTCGCGCAAACGGAATAGTCGCGTTCGTCGGAACAAGTGGTGAGATGGTCGGGCCGTTATTGACAGGTTTGATCATCGCTGGAGTCGGTGCAGGAACGGTCTTCTGGATCGTGAGCATCGGTTATCTCGGCGGTGCGCTGTTGATGCTGCGAGTCAAGGAGCCAACGCGCGTAGCTCCCGTTGGGCGCGCATCGTTCACGGAGATAAAGGAAGGGCTGGCTTACGTCCGCGGAACTCAGCCGCTTCCATGGCTAATCGCTTTGGTGATGCTGCAGAACCTGTTTGCGGTTGCCATCTTCCCACTGATGCCTGTCTACGCAGACGATGTACTGGACGTTGGCCCGAGCGGTTTCGGACTAATGGGTGGAGCGTTCGGTGCCGGGCTTCTTGGCTCCTCGGCAATCGTTGCGGTATTTGGGACTCACCACCGCGGCTCAATGGTGATGCTGGCGACAGGATTCGTGTGGGACGTCTGCATGGTCAGCTTCGGCTTCTCTCGCAGCTTCCCGCTCTCACTTGCTCTGCTGTTCTCCATGGGGCTCGTCGGCGTCATCTGGGTAAACGCGGCCCTGACGATGTTCCAGAACTCGGCGACTGAAGAGATGCGCGGGCGCGTGATGTCGCTCTATGTGCTCTCGATGGACATGTTTCCGATGGGATGGCTGATCGGCGGTTCGCTCGCAGCGTGGCTAGGCAACGAAGAGGCACTTATCGTGAGCGCGCTTGGTGGCACGCCAATCATGCTACTGGGGCTTCTGCTGTCACCCGCTCTCAGACGGGCCTAGATGCCGTCGAAGAGACCGGTTTCGTCACCCTGCACGGCAGGCGTCGGGTAGACGCGAATGTAGTGTTCTTCGGTCAGAAACCCTCTGGCAATATCATCCGGCATGCGGTCCAGGGGCGACTGCTGAGAGAGGTGCGCGCCGAAGGCCTCTCGCAGTTGATCTTCGTGCTGCGGTATTGCGACCGAAAGAGTAATCTCCTCATCCGGAACACCGAGCGTCTCAACGTCCACCTGGCCCATCGGGCTGTCAGGGTCTTCAGCAGCCATTCGCTCCCACGCCTCCTGCATCCGACTGCGCGGGAAAGCGAAGTAGTAGAACTTTTTCGGTGCCCGGTCATGAGAATAGTCATCTCTGAGCTGCTCGAATGCCGCAAGTGCACACTTTGAAGCGAAGATGTGATCAGGATGCCCGTAGCCACCACCAGCATCCATCGTGAGGACGACATCAGGCTTCACTCTCTCCATCACTTCGATGATGTCATTGACGACCTGCTCTTCCGACTGCTGGATGAACGCATTCGGGTCGTCGTTCTCTGGCGTTCCAGCCATGCCTGAATCGCGGTAGCCGAGCAGAATCGACTCGCTGACACCCATGATCTGTCCCGCCTTCCGGTACTCGCTCTCCCTGACAGCGGGAAGCGTCTCGGGAGTGGCGTTTACGCGCTCCATGATCTCGCCAGCCTCGCCGCGAGTTGCGCAGACCGTAACGACCTTCGCACCCCCTGAGGCTGCGTGGATGAGCGTGCCACCGGCACCAAACGTTTCGTCATCAGGATGGGCAACAACGCACAGTAGTGTTTTTTGGGTCATTCAGATTCTCACGAGATTGACTAGAGCAGAAAAACAGGAATAAGAAATTTTGGAATGTGACATATAGCAGGTGTCTGGCACGACCCCGACGCTCCGGCTAATATCCGCCTTACCTAACAAGGTTGAACTCTCACCACCCAAACATCCACAGGCAATGCAATGAAGATCACTAAAGTCACGCCGCTGTTTCTCGACCGATATCTGCTGGTAAAGGTCGAGACGGACGCTGGAATATACGGTCTTGGCGAGTCCGGCGCATGGGGATACCTTGAGGCATCCGGAGCGGCAATCGAGAAGTACGGACGCTACCTCGTCGGAGAGGACCCGCTACGCATTGAGCACCACTGGCAGTACATGTACCGCTTCTCGCACTTCCGCGGAGCAGCCATCATGGGTGCGCTTTCGGCTATCGATATTGCGCTCTGGGACATCATGGGCAAGCACTTCGACACGCCTGTGCACCAGCTTCTCGGAGGTAAGGTCAGAGACAAGGCTCGCGTCTACTACCACGTCTTCGGGGAGACCACGGACGAACTGACGGACGGCATTGTGGATGCAAAAGAGCAGGGCTTCACGGCTGTTGGCCATCTCACGCCATTCCTGGACGAAGAGCGCTCTGTCCCTTATTTCAAGACGCACGCTGAGAAGATTTCGGACGCAATCGACACGGTCAGACGCTACCGCGAAGCCGTCGGCAATAGCGTCGACCTGTGCATCGAGATTCACCGACGTCTGACACCGACCGAGGCGGTGCAGCTTGGCAACGGAATCGAACAGTTTCACCCGTTCTTTTATGAGGACCCTGTAACGCCTGACAACTTCGATGAGATGGCGTACGTGGCAGACAAGATCAATATTCCGATAGCCACTGGCGAGCGGTTTAGCAGTCCGTGGGAGTTTGAGATGGCGCTGTCACGTAACTCTGTCCAGTATGTGCGGCCAGATGTATGCCTGGTTGGAGGAATCACAGGAGCCAGGAAGATCGCTGCGCTGGCCGAGGCTCGCCATGTTGGAGTCGTGCCGCACAACCCTCTTTCGCCTGTCAGCACGGCGGCATGTTTGCAGATCGCAGCGACTGCGCCGAACTTCGCATTGCAGGAGTACCCGATTGGCGAGGCTGTCTCGCCGAAGAAGGACATGGTGACTGATATTGCGCAGCACGATGGCAACGGCTACCTGGTGATCTCAGATGCGCCGGGTATCGGGCTGGAGCTGAAGGATGGCGCTGAGGAGAACGCTCCTATGAAGCCACGTGAGGTGATAACGAGGCTACACGCAGATGGCAGCGTAATCGATCAGTAGGCCGCCGGCTGCGTGCGGCATTTTCTTTTTCTCCTACCAGATTGACCAGCCGCCATCGATGACGAACTCCTGCCCAGTAATCCAGCTTCCGGCGTCAGAGGCGAGCATCGCAACTGAGCCAACAAGATCAGTCGGCACGCCTGTGCGCTGAAGGGCGTTCATCTGTCGGAACGTCTCAACCTGCTCGGCGTCTGTCGTGTCCTTTGGTATCTGCCCCGGACTGACGCAGTTAACCGTGATGCCGTACTGGCCATACTCAGCGGCGAAGGCTCGAGTCAGGTTCAGGATGCCGCCCTTTGCTGCAAGGTAAGGCGGGCCTGATCGTTTGAACCGCTCGTTGTATATTCGAGTATCCATTGCGAGAGTCGCGCCTATCGAACCGAGTGTGATGATCGACCCGCGTTTCGCCGGAATCATCGCTTTGCCCGCCGCCTGGCCGCAGATGTAAGTACTCGTCAGGTTCGCCTCGATAGTGTCACGAAACTCCTGAACACTGCCGTCGGGTGGATACGTAGTAGTAAACGAACCGCCTGCATTGCAGATGAAGATGTCGAGCCTGCCGTGGTCGTCCATGACCTGCTGCACCAGCGCATCG
>JAJCYX010000313.1 GCA_029262715.1 Chloroflexota bacterium | reverse complement strand
ACAGCGTGCGATTTGTTGAAGCCGTAACCGGCGAACGGCTCCATCAGCCGGAACACCTTGTCAGCAGCTTCCTTCGTGTAGCCTTTCGCCAGCGCGCCCTTCGTGAACTTCTCCTCTTCCGCCTTCATCACAGAAGCGATCTTCTTGCCCATTGCCTTGCGCAGGATGTCAGCTTCCCCAAGCGTGTAACCGCCGAAGTGCTGAGCGATTAGCATCACTTGGTCCTGGTACACGATGACGCCGTAAGACTCTTCGAGAATCCCCTTCAGGTCGTCGTGCGGGTAGGCGATCTCGGCGCGACCATGCTTAGCGGCGATGAAGGTTCCGATCTCCTCCATTGGCCCCGGCCGGTAGAGCGCAATCATGGCTGCAACGTCACCGATGCTGGTGGGCTTCAGATCCTTGATGTGGCGCCGCATGCCCGAGCCTTCGAGCTGGAACACGCCGAAGGTATCCGCTTCACCGAGCAATTTGTAGGCCGCTGCGTCGTCGAGCGGAACATCGTAAACGCCCATCTTCTCGCCGCGATGCTCCTCGATTAGGTGAACAGTACGGTCGAGAATCGTCAAGTTGGTCAGCCCGAGGAAGTCCATCTTCAGCAGGCCGACTTCAGCGACCGGCTTCATGGCGAACTGCGTCGTCGGTGGAGCGTCGTCATCACCGCTCGTCGAACGCTGAAGCGCAACGTAGTCGGTCAGGGGTTCTTGCGATATCACGACACCTGCGGCGTGAGTGCTGGCATGCCGCACAGCGCCCTCAACACCCTGCGCAGTCTCAATCACCTTGCGGCTGTTGGCATCAGACCGGATCAAGCTCCGAAGCTCGGGAGTTTCGTCGATCGCGTCCTGGATATTCACATTGAGACGAGTTGGTATCAGCCGAGCAAGCCTGTCGCCCACGCTGATGTCCATGCCAAGCGCCCGAGCGCAGTCTCTGATCGCAGCCTTCGCTCCGAGCGTGCCGAACGTGATGATCTGCGCAACGTGGTCGCGACCGTAACGGTCGACGCAGTAGCGAATTACCTCTTCACGGCGGTCATCCGCGAAGTCCATGTCGATGTCAGGCATCTCACGACGCTCAACATTCAGGAACCGTTCGAAGATAAGGCCGTTCTGGAGCGGGTCAACCTGCGTGATCTCAAGGCAGTACAGCACCATGCTTGCAGCCGCTGAGCCACGAACCGCAGAGAGAATTCCGCGCCGGTTAACGAAGTTGAAGATGTCCCAGCAGACGAGGAAATAGTCTGGAAACTGCGTCTTCTCAACGACATCAAGCTCGTACTCGAGCCGGGCGATCACCTCTGCCGAAGGGGTCTCAAACCGTTTGCTCATACCTTCGAAACAGAGCTTGCGCAGGTAGTCCATCGAAGTCTCGTTCTTCGGTGTTGTGAACTTCGGAACAAGCGTCTTCCCAAACTCAAGTTCCAGTTCACAGGACTCTGCTATCGCCAGCGTGTTCGTGATCGCCTCGGGAATCTCAGCCCACTGCGCTGCCATCTCCTCGCTGCTGCGAATGAAGTATGTGTCGTCCTCCATGTGAAGTCGGTTCGGGTCATTGATCTGCGAGTTCGTGACGATGCAGGTAAGAACATCCTGCTTCGGTCCGTCCTCCTGGTGCACATAGTGCGAATCGTTCGTCGCAACCAGCGGCACGCCATGCTGCTGGCTCAGCTCCACCAGCGCCTTGTTGATCTCCACTTGACCCGGAACGCCCTCGTGCATCATCAGCTCAAGGTAGTAGCGGTCCTTGAAAACTTCGTGATACCAGCCGATAGTCTCGTCGATAAGCGAATCGGCGCCGTTCTTGATATTTCGCGAAAGCTCACCGGAAGGGCAGCCCGAGAGAACGATCACTCCCTCGCTGTACTCTTCGAGTAACTCGCGATCAAAACGCGGCCTGTAGTAGAAGCCTTCTAAATGGCCTCTCGTGACGAGCCGCAGAATGTTCTGATAGCCGGTGTGGTTCTGCGCCAGCAGGGTCAGGTGATACGGAAAGCGCTCTTGCGAGTTGCGTTCGGTACGCGGACCGGGAGCAACATAGCCTTCGACGCCGATGATCGGCTTTACGCCCAGCTTCTTCGCTGCCTGGTAGAACTCGATAGCTCCGTGAACGTTTCCGTGGTCGGTCAGCGCAATCGCAGGCTGGCCAAGAGCCGCGGCGCGTTTGGCCATCTCAGGTAGGCGGCTGTGGCCGTCGAGAAGGCTGTACTCGGAGTGATTGTGGAGGTGGACGAATTCAGTCAAGTGCAGTCACAGGAGGCTGAAGGCTGGAGTGGCCTAAATTTGCTGCAGGCACGGACATGCCGCAGACCCGGTTCAGAGCTTACCTGACCGGAAAACCGACTATAGCGCGGAGCGGCAAATCAGTCGAGCCACTTTGCCCGTTTAAAGGGCGATATGTGGGAATTTGCTCACCTCAAATCGCAACCAGTAGTGGTACCAGCTTGCGGTAACAGGTGAACAAAAGTGACCCAAATTGTCATCCTGAACTTGATTCAGGAATCTCTCTCAAGACTTGTGATTCACTGGAAAAAACGGCTTGCCGCTCAGATCCTGCCGCTGCGGTCAGGATGACATAGGCCACTGGTGATGGATAGGGTAGTTACTGATGGGTCGCCCCACCTCCCCAGGTCCTCACCCGCAAGCGGGTACCCGCCGCTCAGGACGAAGGTGGGTGGCATAGCCCTTATTCATTCCAGCAGCTACCCGTGAACCGCGGGAAAACGCCGCACGCGGCCCGCCTAGGCTGCGGGACTGTCTCCATTGGTACCGGCACCGCCGTCCGTCGGTACCGTCTCCACCGGCACCGACCCGCTCAGCCAGAACATCACAGCGACGCCGATCACCAGGAGGATGATTATCCAAAACCAGTTGTAAGCGATACTCGAGCTTGAACGCTTCCGAGTGTTGTACTCCTTCGAGTCCTGTACCACGTATGTGCCC
>JAJCYX010000312.1 GCA_029262715.1 Chloroflexota bacterium | reverse complement strand
ATGAACCAATTGCCCTGTTCGATACGCTTAGACTCATCTGGGACCATATACTTCAGCAGTGGATCGTCGAAAAATGCTGCGGACATCGTCTTGCCAAGGTGATCTACTTCATGTTTTTGCAATAACCGCAGGTTGTGTGTGCTCAAGAGTCCCTCTTTGAATGCGATTCGTAACGATGTGCGAAATCATACCATCGACGAAATATCTCAATAGATGCGCTAATAGACAGCATTGACTCATCGACGAGAAACCGACAATGCTGAACATCCTGTCCTGGCAATGCACGCAGTTCGAATACCCACTCCAAACTAACAATGCCAACCAACGCATACCTCGGCATAGACATCGGCACTTCATCGGTAAAAACGGTCATCGTCTCTGGCGATGGCGAAGTTCTTGCCACTGGTGACTCACCTGGTTCGGTCTCCATCCCAGCGCCCGGCTGGTCTGAGCAGAACCCCGAAGACTGGTGGCAATCGACCATCACCGCCGTCAGTGCAGCGGTTAGCCAACTTGAATCCCCGAACCAAATTAAAGCCATCGGGCTCTCCGGCCAGATGCACTCACTTGTCGCACTCGATGCAGCACAGCAGGTCATCCGTCCTGCCATTCTCTGGAACGACGTCCGCACGTCTGAGCAGTGCGAATACATCTACGACACCGTTGGCGCAGAGCGGTTGCAGGAAATGTGCGGCAACCCGGCGCTCGAAGGATTCACCGTCACAAAATTGCTCTGGATGCGAGAGCACGAACCGGAAAACTTCGCTCGCGTCAAGACGATCATGCTGGCCAAGGATTACATCCGACTCAAGATGACCGGTGAGATCGCGACAGAGCCGTCAGACGCCTCGGGAACACTGCTCTTCGATGTCCGCCGCCGAGGTTGGTCGTCCGAAATGTGCAGCCTGCTCGGCATCGACCCCTGGATATTGCCACCCCTCATCGAGTCATCTGGCATCGCCGGAACGGTTACGGCCGAAGCGGCCAGCCAACTGAGCCTGCCCGCTGGAACCCCGGTGGTCGGCGGCGGGGCAGACAACGCCTGCGCAGCATCCGGCTCTGGCGTCGTTGCGCCCGGCACCATGCTCATCACCGTCGGGACCTCGGGCGCAGTCGTCGCACCCACCGTCGAAGCGTCGGTCGATCCCAACATGCGCATCCATGCGATGGCCCACGCTGAGCGGGACACGTGGTACCTGATGGGAGTGGTGCTTTCGGCGGGAGCGGCGCTGGCGTGGTGGCGAGGCGCAGTTGCCGACGGGTCAGACACGCCAAACTTTGACGATCTTGTGAACGCCACCGCAGGAATGGCGCCAGGAAGCGACGGTCTGACGTTCCTGCCGTATCTGACAGGAGAGCGAACGCCGCATGCCGATGCCGCTGCTCGTGGAGTTTTCGCCGGTCTGAACGCGGCCCATACCCGCGGTCACATGACGAGAGCGGTTCTAGAAGGTGTTGCCTTTGCGATCAAGGATTCTGTGCAGTTGATGCGGCCGCTGGGAGCCGTGCCCGACAGCGCCGTTATCGTTGGAGGTGGGGCACGCAGCGCAACGTGGCGGCAAGTTCTCGCCGACGCTCTGGGCCTGCCGCTGAAGACGGTTGGCCCGGCTGAAGGCGCGCCTTTGGGAGCCGCAATGCTGGCCGCGGTCGGAGTAGGCGCGTTTAGCTCAGTCGCTGAAGCTGGAAGCAGATGGCTGTCGACCGAAGGTCAAACTGACCCGAACCCGGCTACAGCAGACGCCTACGAATCCGCCTACCAGCGCTACACAAGCCTGTACCCCGCGCTAGAAGAGTGGTTCGCGAGCACCATGAGTAATTAGCGACTACACGCCACCAGCAAACGCTGGCTTGTTTCCGGGCGCAACGCCAGATCGCATCGTGCCATCTCCGCCCACTTCAATTCCGTTTGCTTCTGTGAAAGGCCAGAGCAGGTAGTTTTCCGGTGGTGACATGACTCGGTGCCCCCGCACTTTCAGATCGTCGATAACTTCAGGACTAAAGCGCTGGTCGATCATTGGATCGTCAGACTCCACGTGCATCCTTGGTGCTTCAATGGCCTCCTGCATGCTCATCCCATAGTCGATGAGATTCGAAACTATCTGCGCGATTGCCGGCCATATTCGCCTACCACCCGAACCGCCCACCACGTGCTCAACGCGACCGTTACGGCTGACGATGGTCGGGCACATATTGTTCAGCGCACGCCCAAGCGGGACGATAGAGTTGACCGTGCCTGGAACGGGACAAGCCCAACCCATTGCGTTATTTAGCATCACTCCCACGCCCGGATTTACGACGCCGGAATAGCCCATGTTTGTCTGAGTGATGGCTACTGCGTTTTGCTGTGAGTCGACGACCGATATGTGGATCGTCCCTCGGTCGCGCATCTGGCCTGCGGGTTCCGGGAAGTTGGCCGGACGGTCAGTGCCTGCAGATTCCCACGGATCACCTGCATCGTGATCACCGCGGCTCGCCATTTCGATGTGTGACGCTCTAGTCCGTGCGAAACCCAGATCGAGCAATGAAGAGATCGGGAAGCCAGAAATCTCTGAAGCGCCCATGTAACTAAAGCGGTCAATTGCCGCCAACCGCGTCGCTTCAACCTGCAAGTGCAGCCGGTCAGCTGACTCTCGATTCATGCTTGGTAGATCAAAATTCTCGATGATTTTCAAGATTTCTAGCACCGTTGGTCCGCCGCAGGGTCCGGGCACCGTGCTCACCTGGTGGCCGCGGTAGTGCGCAGTTTCTGCGTTCGAATGAACGATCGGTTCGTACTGCTCGAAATCCGACATGCGCAAGAGACCGCCGTTTGCCTCCATGTCCTGGCTCATCAACGCAGCAATGTCGCCACGGTAGAAAGCCTCGGCACCACCCGCAGCGATCTTCTTCAGCGTTTCTGCATGTTGTCGTTGAACGAGGCGTTGGCCAATTTTCAGAGGACCTCCGCCAGGGAAGTAGATTTCGCTAGTTTCAGGAAAACTCCGCAGCACTTCACTACGGTCAACCGTCGCCAGGATGAAGTTGCCCTCAACGCTGAACCCTTCTTCGGCAAACCGGATGGCAGGTTCCATGGCCTGTGACAAGGTCATCGTGCCCCACAGTTCCAGCGCCTTCGAGAGTCCGGCTACTGTGCCTGGAATCGAAACTGACCTGTAACCCTGTTCGTTCTCACTGTTCTTAACAACGGGTACTGAAAAGCTGCGAGAGAATCCCTGGCCATCGGCGTCCGTCTCCAGCTCAGACATGTCCGGGGTAGCGAGTCCGGGCAATTGCATTCCGTAGTCGATCGCCTGTGGAGTTTCGTGGGCTAGTTGGACGACCATGAGGCCACCACCCCCAATGCCATTCCACAGTGGTTGCAAGACGCCAATTGCAAATGCGGTTGTTACCGCCGCATCGACCGCGTTTCCACCACGCTGCAGTACCTCGACTCCGGCTTTGACGGCCAGCGGGTGCTGCGTCGTGACCATGCCCTTCGAAGATTCGATCACATCGTGGCTGACGGTTCTGCGGCTTAACTGCATTTCGAACTCCGAATTGAACTACGGTGCCCCTGTTCAGGATTTACAGGAGATCACCGTGATTTTTGAGCTAACGGGGCGCTAGCCGTTCACATACTCCACGCTGTTCAGGATCAGCTTCTGGAAATTCGGGTGCAGCTGGCTTGAGGCCGTGTGGCCCAGCGCAATGTTCGCAACTTTGCCTTTTCCGTACGTGTGCGACCAGCCAAGCGGCTTGTTGTCGCCTTCGACAACGCCGTGCATGAACACATCGATACCCGGCTGAATGTCCAGTCCGCAGTAGCACTCGTCATACGTCCAGAAATCGGAAACGCCCTGCGCCAGCGGATGATTCGGGTTATCGATAAAGACCTCGAACCAGCCGAAAGGCGGATGCCAGCTATCACCGAGCACCCAGCCGCCGCCAGTGAGCTTCTTCATCTCCGACCACTCCGGGCATGAAGCTGCGGAGATGTGTACCGACACCAGACCGCCGCCATTTTCGACATAGCCCTTCAAGCCAGCGCGCTCAGTGTCAGAAAGATCATTCTCGGTCGTAGGCTGCCGCAGAGTGTTCAGTACGACAGCGTCGAAACCATCCAGCGATCCGCCCAGCTCCTCAGCGGACTCAGAAACCGTGACCGTGTGGCCGGCCTCTTGCAGGAAATCGGTCAACACCGGTGTTGATTCTTCATACGGGTGCTTTCCGCCGGTAATAAGCAGGAGATTCATAGAATACCTCTCGAGTTGTGCTGTGGCGTGAACCGCCGGGAACAAATTGGTGGTTGGAAGCGTTATATCAGGCAGACGGACTTTACATGCGCGACAACGTTGCGAACAGTGGTTCTGAAGTTAATGAAGATGGGCGTAGTCGGAGGCGAATAATGACCTCTCGCTGGAAAACATTTATGGCCGGCACGTTGGCTGTTCTGTTCGTAGCCGTGATCGGTTGCGGCACGGATAGGCCGGTAGCCGATCAGCCTCGGGACGCAGACGGTCAGGATAGCCGCGGGAACC
>JAJCYX010000311.1 GCA_029262715.1 Chloroflexota bacterium | reverse complement strand
TCGAGTTCGACGCAGCCCCCGGAAACTCGCTGTCATTTGCCACGATGTTCGTTCCTTCGAACGACTTCTTCTTTGCACCGGGTGAAAGCGGCATCGCACTCTTCGATGGTTCAGGTAACCCTGTCACCGGCAACGTCACTTCGCAGGTAAGCCTGTGGGACGCCGGGACCGAGGCCGACCAGGAGCCGGGAGCTGGTTCAGAGCAGCCGCTGATTGGCGGACCTGAGCCGAGCACGCCAGACTCCAACACCGCAGTACGAACTGCTGAAGACACCTTCGGTAACCTGCCTGCGAATAGCGACGTGATAAGCGTTTCGCTTGAGTCTCTTTCGGCAACGAAGTTCAGGGCGACTATCGAGAACGTGTCGACAGGCTCCACTGTGCAGACCGCTGGTGGTGACTCGACAGCCGTTCCTTTGACTCCTCCCGTCTGGGTTGTTCACTCGACCGCGGCTCCTCTGTTCACGGTTGGTCAGCCCGACCGCGGTGAGGGTCTTGAGGCGGTTGCTGAGACAGGTGGCGCAGACGGTCTGGTCGCTTCGGTAACCGCGAAGACCGGCATTGCGGGTCCGCTCGCTCCCGGGACCTTCGTTATTCACACGGAGAACGACCCGATCTTTACGCAGGGCCAGTCTGATCGTGGGCAGGGCCTTGAAGGTCTTGCCGAGAACGGCGGCGGTGCTGACCTTGCTGCAAGCCTGGACGGTGAGGACAACATCAAGTCTGCGGTTGCGTTTGGGCAGACGAATAACACTGGCGCTGCAGGGCCGGCATTGCCGGGTGATGGCTACACATTCACCTTCACTGCCGAGGACGGCGACAAGCTTTCGCTGGCGACCATGTGGGTGCAGTCGAACGACCTGTTCTTCGCTACTGACCGTAGCGGCATTGCGCTGTTCGATTCGAACGGAAACCCGGTTTCCGGTGACATGACGTCACGGTTCAGTCTGTGGGACGCCGGTACTGAGGTGAATGAGGCTCCGGGCGTTGGCCCGAACCAGGCTCCTCGACAGTCCGCCGCTGGCGTTGGAACGCAGGAGTCGATTGCGATAGCGGCGCCGAATGACGGCTACAGCTACCCAGCTGTCAATTCGGTGATCCGAGTGACGATCACACCTGCTTCGTAGGCTGCTGGTGATGGCCCACGAATAGTTCCGCTTAGTAGGATTCCTCCTCGGAAAGCGGTGCTGATAACAGCCCGGTCGATGGCAATGAGAGCAGCCATCGACCGGGCGTTTTTGTTGGGTGGAAGCGGGCTTGCTCGCTATTTGGTTGGCGGGGAGCCGCGTCATCCTCCCTCCCGATTCGGGAGAAGAACGGGACGCGTGCGGGGACTAAGGTTTGAACTGATAGTCGAGCTTCCCTCAAAGGAGAAGCGGAACTAGTCCAATGGTCGATTTCGAATACCACTACGCGAATCCGCCCCGACCTGAGTAGTCGAGGCGGAGTAGGCCGAGGAGGAACGCCTACACGTCAACGACGTCGAAATAGCGGATGCTAGGCTCGCCGGCCAACATAGACACCATTTTATCCATGAAGCCTGTTTCTGTTCGCCATGCAAGATACTTTTCGTAATGCTCGCGGGACAGCCATTGCTCTAAGGCAATTACGTTGCTTGGGTCTTCGGCATTGCTTTGGATGGTAATTCCTTCGCAACCATCGAAGGCGCGAGTATCTGGCAGATTTTCCTTCATCAAGGCGTTCATGTCGTCAGCAGATTCCGGCTTGACGTTGACTTCCAGCAGAACGTGAATAGACATCTCTACCTCTCAATCAGACGTTTCGGCTCGCCATGCGCTGGCCGATGCAACGGAATGCGTTGATGGCGGGAGCATACACCTACACCGCTACGATTGCTCGCAAAGGGCAGCGAAAACAAGTACCTCAGAGCTTTAGGGGCGTTGCCGGATTGGACTAAGAAGGCGGTCTACCCTTCGGCTTCGGTTGATGCTTCGGCACATCGCTCCCGATGCCATTTCATCTACCAGACGATAAGTCCCTGTACACGCCCTTCGATGGGAGAGAGCGGGTCGCGTGCGGGACTAAGATTTGAACTGAGAATTGCGCCCTCAACACCCGGTTAAGCTGTCACATTCGACAGAGTAGCGAGAAAATCAGAAGCTTCCTGATTGCACTATCAACGCACTGCGGCAAGCATGACTAAATATGTGCGTCCAAGAATCCCTTTAGCGCGTCGAAAGGTGCGCCGGGCACGCCGTAGTCCAATGCGTGTCCAAGACCGTAGAACTTGACCGCAGTCGAATCAGCGTACTTTTCTTGCATTCTCGTCACGTCCGAATCTGGTTGAAATCCACCGGTGTTCGGATCACCCTGCAAAATTAGTGTCGAGGCTGTCGTGTTCCTAAAATTGGTTTCCGCGTCCCATCCGTCGGGGAATGAACCATCCGCGAGCGCATCTGCTGATTCCGGCCTCAGTTGACTCATCGCGAGCGCGCGGTTCTCAACTTGCTGGGCAGTAAGCGACGGATCGGCTGATGCGATCTTCTTTTTCTCGTCTTCTACCGAAACCGGTTCTCTCAGTTGCTCTCTAGTCTTGGCCCGCATCTTTTGGAGCCACGATCCCATGTAGTTCTCAAAGAAGAGCGAAAACGGTGCGTCACCGAGCACTAGCGTTTTAACCAGATCAGGTTTTGATCCTGCCACGTTTATCCCAACCAGTGCAC
>JAJCYX010000310.1 GCA_029262715.1 Chloroflexota bacterium | reverse complement strand
GAAAGCGCCCTTAGGTGTGAGACAGGAAACACCTGGCAGTGAGTTGAGTCCTTCAACGACAAGATCACGTCGAGCAGTGAACTCCTCCATCATCACACCGACGGAATCCTGCGGTCCTTCAAGAGCAGCAACAGCCGCCATCTGGCTGAATACCGAAGTGCATGAAACGCTATTTGTCATCAGGCGCGAAACCGGTTCAACCAGCCATTCGGGGAATATCCCGTAGCCGAGACGCCAGCCGGTCATGGCATAGCTCTTTGAAAAACCGTCCAGGATGATCGTCCGGTCGATCATGTCAGGAAACTGTGTGATCGAATCGTGATCATCCTTGTAGTACATGTCCTTGTAGATCTCGTCAGAGAGCACAACAAGGTCTCGTTCAACTGCGATCTCAGCGATCTTCTCGAGATCGTCCTTCGGAATGATTGAGCCGCAGGGGTTGTTCGGCGTGTTGACCACCAGCAGTTTGGTCTTGTCCGTTATCAGTCCGCGCAGGGTCTCAACATCGAGGCTGAAATCGAACTCTTCCAACAGGGGAACAGGGACGGCGGTGCCTCCCATGTACTCGATCATCGATTCGTAGATCGGAAAACCCGGGTTCGGGTAAATCGCCTCGTCGCCAGACTCGATCAAGGCCATCATCGTGAAGAACATCACCGGCTTGCCACCGGGAGTGACGATCACGCGCTCGGGCGAGATATCGTAGCCCTGGCGCTCAGATTGGTGCTTTGCAATAGCGGTGCGAAGCTCCATCTGACCGGCCGACGGGCCGTAGTGTGTGAAACCGTTGTCTAGAGCGTCTTTGGCAGCGTCCCGAATATGCTCCGGAGTGTCGAAATCCGGCTCACCTATCTCAAGATGAATGATGTGCTTGCCCTGGGCCTCGAGTCTTTTGGCCTTCGCAAGCGTTTCGAATGCGGTCTCGGTCCCTAGTCGTGCCTGTCGGGATGCGAGCCTTGTCCTGAGGTCGGTCTTCAGAGTCACGGGTTTTCTCCGTAGTGCGGTTACCGGTCGCATGTGGTCTCCAGAAAGCGCCTGAAATCCGGTAGACCCAACCACGCAGCAACCTTGGGAAACTGAGCGTAAGGACAAAGTTTCAGCCCCGCCATGTACGCTGTCAACAGCATCGATGGATGAATCTGACGCCTGTTGCGCGGTCGATGCCGAAATTCAGCGTTCATAACGCTCCAAAATGGACTGATCTCAAATACCACGGCTTGCGAAAGGTTCGACAATGCAGGAAAACAGGATGAAGAGCCTCATTTCCGCTGGTAAACCGGCATTCGGAGTTTCTGTCCAGTTCCCGTCGGCCGACATTGTCGAGATGATCGGTGAGTTGGGGTTTGATTGGGTCATGCTTGATGCAGAGCACGGCTCGATAACTCCAGACAACATCGGCCCATTGGTGATGGCAGCCGAACTGCATGGGATCACACCGCTTGTGAGGCCGGAAAAGAACGACGCTGCCGTGATCAACAAGTACCTGGACCGGGGCGTGATGGGAGTTCAGGTGCCACACGTAAATACCGCTGCCGAGGCGCGGGCTGTTGTTGAGGCTTGCCGATTTCATCCTGACGGGAAGCGCGGGCTTGGCGGAGGCAGGATGGCAGATTTCGGGTTCGGCGTTGCGACTACCGATTACGTCAAACAGGCCAACGAGCAGATGCTGGTCTGCGTGCAGATTGAGGATGTCGAGGCGGTGGAAAACCTTGACGAGATTCTTACGGTTAACGGTGTCGACGTCTTCTTCATCGGACCCACTGACCTTGCGCAGTCGCTCGGATACCCCGGACAGAATGGGCACCCTGAGGTGCAGAAGGTTGTGCAGGAAACGTTTGCGCGTATTCACGCCGCAGGTAAGGCTTCAGGGACGCCGGGTGCTGCTGAGCAGGCAAAGAAAAACGCCGAAGCCGGAATCCTGTACCACTACACGCACATCCCAACATTCATGAGCACCTACGGCCGCCAGTTCATGGAGACGGTTGGGAGGGGTTAGGGGATGTCGACAGTGAACCTATTCCCATGAATTACACCGAGTGGGCGAAGTGGTACGACCTCTTCTACTCCGTTGGAGACGACGAAACCAGCGAGGAAGCTGGCTTTTACCTGCATGAAGCCAAGAACGCCAACGGTCCGGTGTTAGAGATCGGCGTCGGCACAGGTCGCATTGCGGTTCCCGCTGCGAAGGCAGGCGTCGAGGTGTTCGGTATCGATGCAAGCCCTGAGATGTTGACAGTCGCAAAAGCAAAGGCGGAGGCGTCGTCACCGATGCCAGGCAGCCTGACTCTGACTCAGGCCGATATGCGGTCTGTAGATCTGCGACGTCACGATTTCGCCCTTGTCACAATTCCTGCGCGAACCCTGCTGCTCGCCACCACATATGAAGATCAACTTGCGGCGCTCTGTTCTGCTGCAAGGCATATCAGACCGGGCGGCCGACTCATCTTCAATGTGTTCAATCCGACGCCTGATCTGATCTTCGACGATTCTAAGGAGCCGGTTGAGATCGGCAAGGTCGATGATCCAGAAACCGGCAAGCAATTCCGGCTTTCAGCAATCAACTGCTTCGACACGGAATCGCAGATCAACGATGCAATCCAGACCGTAGAAGAGATCGAGACTGACGGCTTAAGCGTAGAACGGGCACGCCTTGAGGTCAGGCTTCGCTACCTCTTTCCGCACCAGGTATTCGAGATGCTTGAAGAGACGAGTCTTGTTGTCGAGCACGTCTACGGCTCGTTCGACCGATCAGCGTTTGATGAGCAGAGTGACGAGATGATTTTCGTGGCGAGTCGTACCGAATAGCACTGGCCATCTGTTCGAATATGCAACTCGGCGCGGTGTGTCGCGTCTTAACCAGTATGCGAGACAAGGACTACATCGCCCTACCCTGTCATTGACCGCAAGATAGAATCCAAGCATGCGTGAACTGGTCGAACTGATTGCACTAGCTATTGTCGGAACTGTGAACGGCCTCAAATCGGCCGTTTCGGCCCACAACCGTCGGATCACAGCCGCCGTTCTGATCGGCGGTTTCACCACCGCGGGAGCAAATTGGCTTGCAATGTCACAGCCCGTGGGAGAGTCGGTGATCGGCCTCGGACCACAGGGTGCGTCGGGCGCAGTGTTCGCACCGGTCTACGGCGGAATCATCACAGGGTTGATCGCCGGGTTCAACAAGCGCCCGCTCTACGCAGACGGCAGGGCCGGCACATTCGCCGGGTTCGCAGGAATGGCGATGCTGCTGATCTGGGTCGGAATCGCACGGGCGACTGGGGAGCTTCCAGACGGCGGTGCAGGGTTCGAGAGGTTTGGTCCCATCAGCGGCATCATGTTCGTCCTGGTAGTCGGCTCGGCAAACATGTTCTTCACGTTTCCGACAGCGTTCCTCGTCATGTTCGCCACCCGTTCAGTCGTGCCCAACAACCGTCATCGTTACGGATGGCTGAACGCGGATGGAGACAATCCTGGCATCGCCCTCGTTACACCGGGCCCGCAGGGTAAACAGTCCGATCTCTTGCGCCACAGCACCGCGTTCTCTCGCTTCAGCCAGACACCGCCGCGCTTCAGCAAGATCCCCCGACGCTTCCTCGACGTCGAACGGGAGTAGAATCGGGCTCGCCTTCCGGGGGCCTACTCAGGGGGACACGCAGGCGTCGGCCCAGTTGAATCTGTCCGTCAATCTGCTCACCGAACTCCGACCAAATGGTCCGACATCTACCAGTTTTGCTAAGGGGCACCAATGCTTGAGCATTTCCACGTACCGCCTGAGGACGAGATCAGGGTCATGTCCGCTGATCTCCGGCGCAGCGTTGACGCGCTGTTCCGCAAGATGGGCTTGAGCGATTCCGATGCAGCACTGGCGACCGATGCATTGGTTTCGGCCGACGATCGCGGAACCGACACGCACGGTGTCTCCAACATGATGCGTCGATACATCGAGATGTTTGGCGAGGGCTATCTGAACCCTGATCCCAATTGGAAGATCGTGCGAGAGTCTCCGACCACAGCGAATATCGACTCTGATGCTGGTCTCGGACTGGTCGTTGTACCGAAGGCGATGGAACTGTCGGTCGAGAAGGCGGAGAAGTACGGCATTGGCGCTGTGACTGTGGGCAATGGACGTCACGCGGGCATGATGGCGTATCACGCGATGATGGCGCTGCCGCACGACATGATTGGCTACGCGATCACGGCTGGCGGTCAGAACATGGTGCCAACATTCGGCGCTGAGCCTCGGATGGCAGCGAACCCACATGCATGGGCGGTCCCGACCGGCGAGATGCCGCCGTTCGTGCTCGATATCTCGTCGTCCTCGGTCGCTGCGAACAAGATCGGGCTATTGAGGCGGATGAATAAGCCGACAATTCCGGGCCTGCTTGCAGCTGCCGATGGCACGCCCATCATGGACGAGGAGCCGGTGCCGGAGCACACGTGGATGTTGCCGACGGGTGCGACCCGGGAGATGGGTTCGCACAAAGGCTACGGTCTGAGCGTTGTTGCGCAGGTGTTCGGCGGAATTCTTTCGACCGGGGCTTTCGGTGAGTACGGCATGGGTCACATGTCGCACTTCGTGGCTGCGTACAAGGTCGATGCGTTCGCCGATGTTGCGCGGTTCAAGTCGTCGATGGACGACTTCATGAAGTACCTGACCGACACGCCACCCGCACCGGGTAATGATCGCGTTTACTACGCCGGTCTAATTGAACATGAAGAGGCGATAGATCGTGCGGAGCGCGGGATACCGCTTCACCATGAGGTTACCGAGTGGTTCGATTCGATCAGCGCCGAGCTGGGAACGGAGCCGTTGGCGAGGTGAGCGAGTCAGCAAGGCCACTGAGAGATTCTGAATCTAATTCTGCATGACAGAACAGACCGCTCGGGTTCGCTCAAAGCAGGGATGGAATGACGGGCAAACACCGCCAAGAGAAAAATAATGCTTGATCACTTTCATGTGCCGGAAAAAGACCGTGTGATCGTCATGCCGGATAATCTGCGGAAGACCACTAAAGAGGTATTTCTGAAGATGGGAATGCCGGACGAGCACGCCCACCTGGCGATGGACGCTCTGGTTGTTGCCGATGAGCGTGGCTGCGAGACGCACGGCGTTTCGAACATGCTCCGCAGCTACGTGCGCACGTTCAGCGAGGGCGGAATCAACCCGACGCCGGACCTGAAGATCGTTAGAGAGTCGGCCGCCACAGCGACGATGGACGCCGACGGAGCGCACGGCCTTGTCGCTTGCCCTAAGGCAATGGAGATCGCTATCGCCAAGGCAAAAGAGTTCGGCATCGGCGCTGTGACCATCTACAACAGCCGCCACCCGGGCATGATGGCCTATCACTCGATGCTTGCGCTTGAGCACGACATGATCGGTTACGCCATCACTGGCGGCGGCGCGGTGACCGTGCCGACGCTTGGAGCTGTGCCGAGGGTCGGCGCTGTTCCGCATTCATGGGCAGTACCAACGAAGAGCATGCCTCCGTTCGTGCTAGACATATCGTCTTCTGCAGTGGCCGCAAACAAGATCGTGTTGCTGCGTCGAACCGGTGCAGATGTCCTGCCGGGACTACTGGCTGAAGAGGACGGCACGCCGATCATGTCCGGAGGCGATGTTCCAGAGGTCACGCGACTCCTTCCGTTCGGGGCTACGAGGGAGATGGGCTCGCACAAGGGCTACGGAATGGCGGTGATCGGCCAGATCTTCGCAGGAATTCTGTCGGCAGGAATGTTCGGCGTGACGAACCCACCTGGAAACGGCACCCAGTTCGTGGCCGCTTACTCGATCGATGCTTTCACTGACACTGACCGCTTTAAACAGTCGATGGACGATTTCCTGACTTATCTTGTCGAGACGCCACCTGCGCCGGGACATGACCGTGTGTACTACGCAGGCCTTCCCGAATATGAAGAGGTTCAGAAACGGACGGTAGACGGAATTCCACTGCACCGCGAGGTGACGGAGTGGTTCGATTCCTGCACTAACGAGTTGGGTCTTGAGACGTTGGTTCGGTAGTAGACTTCCGGTCTTTCCACATGTCCGAGAAACATTGCGTCCTCTTGCACTGCTGCGTTTTCGCTTCGACCAAATAACCCGAGGGAGATTGATAGATGAAGGTTCTTGTTACTGGCGGTTCCGGTCGGGCCGGCGAATACATCATGGCTGAACTTGCGGCGTACGGTCACACAAGCATCAACGGGGACATCGCGCCTCCACCGCCGAGCGTGCACGACTCAGGCTCGCTGTTCCAGAAGGTTGATTTCACCGATTACGGACAGACTGTATCTGTGATGCAGGGTGTCGATGCAGTCATACACATGGCGGCCATTCCCGCGCCGAACATGGACGCCGAGCACACTGTGTTCCGCGTCAACATGCTCTCCAACTGGAACGTGCTCGAAGCAGCAGAGCTGTACGGGGTCAAGAAGATCGTCATGGCATCCTCGATCAACGCGCTCGGCGCTGGCTGGGGAGCAGACCTCTTCACTCCCGAATACTTTCCGGTGGACGAAGCACATCCGCCTCGGGTTCAGGACGCGTATTCGCAGTCGAAGTGGCTGGGTGAGCAGATGGCAGATGCATTCGTCCGCCGTAGGCCGGACCTTCAGATCGCGTCAATGCGATTTCACGCTCTCTGGAATCCCGAAACCGCTCGGAACTACATGAAGAACGCCGACAAGACCGTCACGGGTGGCCGCAACGCTATGGGTCTGTGGGCATGGTCTGGCAGGCACGATTCGGCAAGGGCGTGCAGGCTGGCGATTGAGAAGGAGTTCGGGGGGCACGAGGCGTTTTTCATCAATGGGAGCGACACGGTGCTTGAGGTGCCGACTGAAGAGGCGATAAAACGCGAGTA
>JAJCYX010000309.1 GCA_029262715.1 Chloroflexota bacterium | reverse complement strand
AGTCGTGGTGGCAGCAGATCACTGGCGAGGCAATTGTCGGTCAGCTGGCGGGCAAATTCCTTGAGCAGGTCTCTTCACCGATCGTTGCCTGGGAGACCTTTGCTGAGCAGTACCCGACCGGGAAGCTGATGCTGCGTGAAGTTGACGCATCCGGCCGTGAAATAAGGCCGTACGATGAGCCTCCTTACGCCGGTTACGACTCTGTGGACGCCGATCCTTTCGCATTCGACGGCCAGGTTGACGGTCGCCTCCCGGCCAACCTGCGTGTTCTGACTGTGAAGACGGCCGGCGAGACCGTTGCCTACCCGTTCACGTTCCTTTCTGAGTCACCCGTTGTCAATGACACAATCGGTGACCAGGAGCTGGTTGCATTCTTCGATGACGGCACACTCTCCGCTTTCGTTGACGACCGAACCCGCGCTCAGACATCTGGATCAACGACGCTGTTCAATCGAGTTGTAGATGGCGAGACACTGACGTTCTCAGTTGGCGCTGGCGGGATCACGGATGCAGAGACCGGTTCGGTGTGGAACATTCTTGGCAAGGCGACTTCCGGCCCGATGGCCGGGGCGGAGCTTGAACCGGTGATTCACCAGAACCATTTCTGGTTTGCCTGGGCTGTGTTCGAACCTGACACCGAGATCCGTGGTGCCGTAGCTGATGTCACGGGACCGGTTTCCGCAACTCCGTGATGCTGAACAGGCTTAAGCCGGATTCCGGGGACAGCACGATGAGGTGGAATATGGCACTGATACGCATTGGTGGAAAACAGACTCTTCTGTTGGCATCAGGCCTTGTCGCTGTCATCGCGGTCGCCTGCAGTTCTAGCGACGGCACTGCCACTCAACCCGCCCCCGCGAACTCGCCTACGCCAGAGGCCACAGCGATAAGGGCTGAGCCTCCAGAGCCGCCGCAGCCGGGAACAGCGACGGCTACATCGGATGCGGCCCCAGAGGAAACTGCAACACCGGTTACACCGGACGCGACTCTTGACCTGACGTTCGAGGCTACGGATGAGCGCAGGGCGTTGCGGTTCACGGAGCTTGAGGGCTGGGAGACCGACTTCGACCAAAAACTCGTCGGGTTGGGCGAGTTCATATCGATACTGAATCGCGACGGCATCGACCCGATCGACGTGCCTACGTTCGCTCCGGTCTCAAACGCACCTTCATACATGAAGCCAAGAGAACCGGTAATCGCTGTCGAGATAAACGGCGATGCCCGGGCCTATCCACTTGCGATCTTGATGTGGCACGAGATTGCCAACGATGTCGTTGGCGGCCAACCGATAACCGTCACATTCTGCCCGCTGTGCAACACGGCGATCAGCTTCGACAGGGTTGTTGATGGCGTAGAGCTGACGTTTGGCACGACCGGCAAGGTGCGAAACAGCGACCTCGTGATGTGGGACCGGCAGACTCAGAGTTGGTGGCAGCAAATCACGGGTGAGGCGATAGTAGGTCACTACGCCGGTCTGGGGGCTGAGCTGGACATCATCAACTCACCGATCATCGCCTGGGAGAGCTTCGCCGAGCAGTACCCGGACGGTCTCGTGATGGAGCGGATATTCGACGAGATTGGCTTCCCTGTGAAGAGTTATGACCTGGCTCCTTATGCAGGCTACGACTCAGTTGACGTATCGCCGTTCGCGTTTGACGGGGAGCTTGATGGGCGGCTTCCAGCCAACCTGCGTGTGCTGACGGTTGAACTGGGTGATGACGTCGTCGCCTACCCGTTCACGTTTCTTGAGGATGCGAAAGTTCTCAACGACACCATCGCTGGCACGGATGTAGCTGTGTTTTTCGACAACGGCACGCTTTCTGCTTTCTTTGACACTCTGGACGCTCAGCTAACTTCTGGCTCGACGACAATGTTCAGCCGAGAACTAGACGGAAGGTCTCTGACCTTTGAGGTCGCCGAGGACGGTATTCGGGATGTCGAGACCGGCAGTCTGTGGAACCTGCTTGGAACGGCGGTTGATGGCGAACTTGAGGGTGAGAAGCTGGAGCCGGTCATTCACGCAAACCACTTCTGGTTCGCATGGGCGGTGTTTCAGCCGGATACGGAGATTAGGGGCTCGCTGGAAGCTGTAACTGGACCTATCGGCGGTTTCGTGGACGTTAGCTAACTGGCGGCAATGGCCTGTGTCTCAAAGTCGTCAATCAAGTCGAGCAGCTCCTCAGCACGTGCGATGATCGTTGGCAGTCTCGGATCCTGCGAAAGCGAGATCGCTTCGTTGAGGTCAGACCTGATCGACTCGAAATCGGCCCTACCCTGGATCAACAGAATGGCTCGGTCGAGGTAGATCGACGCAATCGCTGGATCAAGCTCAATTGCCTTGTCGAAGTCGGCAAGTGCAGCGCCGAAATCCTGCGCCACATCACGCCAGAACCGTCCACGCCACCAGTAGGTGCCGCCATCGTCGGGAGCAAGCTCGACTGCTTTGTTGAAGTTCTCAAGCGCTTCAGTCCCATCTCCCTGTAGAGCCAGCACGCGGCCGATAACGATGTATGGATCGAGCTCTTTGTCATCCAGTCTTTGCGCCTGTTTGGCGTCGCGCAGCGCACCTTCGAGATCGTTGATATTCACTCGTGCGAGAGCACGGTGCGAATAGGCGGTTGCGAGGGTCGGTCTCAGCTCAATGGCCTTGTCGAAGTAGTAGAGCGACTCTTCAAACTCACCCTGGAACATCAACGCTTGCCCGATTCCGTCCCAGCCGTGAGCAAAGCCCGGCTCAAGCTCCACAACCGTGTTGAACTGTCGTTGTGCATCGTCGAACTCGCCCTGACTCAGCAGGCCGTAGGCGCGGGTGTACTGGTTGACGCTTTCGGTATCTGAAGCGGGCTCGTCGTCGGGTGTAGGAGTTACGAGCGGGATGCGGGTGGCAGTGGGCGCCGGAGTTGAAGTTGACTGCGGTTCTGTCGTCGCGGTCGGGACAAGTGCGGTTGGGTTGCCATCGGGCGTGGGCTCGCTCGACTCTCCACCACTGCACGCAATAGCCAGCGCAGCCAGGGAAGTGGCAAGTATTGGAACAATCAGTTTCATTCGATTAGGTCGTTCCGCAATCCTGTGTCCCTGGATGAGCGTGGCGTGGCAGGTGATTCCTACCCCGGCGCCCCCTTCCAGTCCTTACGCCCCGAGCGGCGGCTGGGATTGCAGATGCTTCGAATTTTGGCTTCAGGCAAATAGAGATGTCAGGTGTCATGTATTGAATCTTATAGAGCATCAGGCGGACTAGACGGGTGACGAATCGATGGTCAATATCGTCGAGGATTCGATGCAGGTCACTAGCCTGAGAGACGACCGACCAGGATTTCGAGGGCGAGCCGTTCACTCATTTTGCCAGTCTTGATGTCGAGGTCAGCGTCCAGCAGGCGGCGATGCGTCACCGCGAGGTAGTCCTTGCCGAAGCGAGATGCCTGACGGAGCGTCTTTTCGAGTGCGTAGCGATTTCTGAGGCCGATACGGTTGCCGATGTCCGTCTGCTCAACCCCACCTGCACGCAGTGTGCCTGCAAGCAAAACGAGCCTGACCTGTCTCGCCAGCATTGAGATTATCGAGCTTACAGAAGTTCCGCCCTCAAGAAGGTTGTACATCAGGCGCATAGCAACGCCAGGTCTGCGCTCGAGCACAGCATCGACAGCAGCGAAGATGCTTGCCTCTCTCGCCTCGCCAACCATCTCATCCACATCGGATTGCGTTATCTCCCGTTCACCTGCGTAGAGCGCCAGCTTCCCAATCTCGCTGTCCAGCAGTCGCAGATCTCCACCGGCGAGCCAGACAAGACGGGAGATCGCGTCACGGTTGGCGGTTGATTCGTACCGGGTGAAACGGTCACGAGCCCAGGCTTCGAGTGCTGGGCCCCTTGGTGACCTGAACTCACGTACCTCTGCGCCAGGGCCTGCGGCCTTGATGCCGCGTGCGTTGGCTCGCAGAGTTGTGTTCTCGATGAACACAATCTCACTTGAGCCGGGAAGTTCGGTTAGTTTCTTGGGAAGCTCGTCCCATTCCGAGCCTCGTTTGTTCCCGCGGCCATCCATTGACTCAAGCAGGCCGTAAACCAGTACAAGTCGGCGGTCAGCGAGGAATGGCAGCGTGCTTGCGGCGGCGATGATGTCGAACGGCTTGAAAGAGGTGCCTTCAAGGTGCGTGGTGTTCGAATCACGCAGCTCTTCCGGCCCAACGGAGACCTTCGCCCGGCGAACAGCCTCGCTAATAGTGAACCCATCATCGCCGTGAAAGACTCTTATCAAGTTGTTGTACCGTTGTTTGTACTGGCGAACTGGCGGTGCCGGGATTTCTTGTCCGGGGAGCTAACGGTCGTGAGCATATCAAGGTCCGGACCGAATCGTTGATGTCACCGTATTACAGTTGGAGAGTGAGCATAGAGTTGACTGCTAAGGAAAGCGCATCGTGCTGCTGAGATTGTTGCTGATGATTCCG
>JAJCYX010000308.1 GCA_029262715.1 Chloroflexota bacterium | reverse complement strand
CCCGCAAAACCGCATCTCTCGATCGGCTCCAGAGGATTTCCAAGTATGCGACAGACACCGGTGCACGAATCCTGCTTGAGAACCTGAATTTTGAACCTGAACATGCCGAAATTCACTACATGGCGCACACCGTTGAGGAGTGCAAGGGTTACTTCGATGAGATCCCTGCTGACCGGCTCGGCTGGGCCTTCACGGTGAATCACTCCCATCTTGTGCCAGATGGAGTGAGTGGATTCTTTGACGAGTTCGGGCTGGAACGGATTGGTGAAGTGAGACTTGCTGATAACACCGGCGAGTACGAGGTGCACTTAATCCCCGGCGAAGGAACGCTGGACTTTGCCTCGATGTTCAAGAGCCTGGAATCAGCCGGCTATACCGGTCACTACAGCATGGCGTATGGCAGTCTTGACGAGAAGATAGCGTCACGGGAATGGCTGGTAGAACAGGCCGGATAGGGCTTTCGGGAGGCGAGATTGACTACAAAGGTGATCTCGTTCGACGGCGATAACACGCTATGGGATTTTGCAGCAGCGCAGCGAGCTGCCCTTAGACGTGTTTTAGAGACTATGGTCGAGCTTGGAGCGCCTCGCGGGATAGTTGATGTTGACCGTATGCTCGCCATCAGGCAGGAGACGGGTGAGGAATTGGGCGAGGATGAGACTCCGCTTCTTGCACTGCGTCGAGAATCGTTACGGCGCGCTGCAATCGAGGCTCAACTAGAAGCCACCGAACAGATTACCGACCGACTGTTCAAGACATTCCTCGAAGAACGAGACCGCTCGATCAGGGCGTTCGACGATGCGAGCGACGTTCTCGGCCGGTTATGTGCAGACGGCTGGACCATCGCATTGCTGACGAACGGCAACGCTGATCCATCTGGCACCGGGTTAGCAGAATTCCTCTCTGCTCTGTTTTATGCAGAGAACATAGGAGCGCGCAAACCTGACATTGCAGCGTTCCAGGCTGTCGCAGAAGCAACCCAATCTCGATTGCAAGACCTGGTGCATGTTGGTGACTCTCTTGATCACGATGTGGCAGGTGCAAATGGTGCTGGAGCTACTTCGGTGTGGCTCAACCGGAACGACGAGCCAGCAAGCACAGAAATTACACCGAATATTGAAATCGGCTCATTGTCTGAACTGCCAGGAGTTCTCAATCGACTGAAGTGACGGATCTCCATTCATCGCCACGGGCATCGCACTCACGTTTTGCCGCGTGCCAGCACAGGGACGATTCCCGCCGATGGGCTGTATCGTAGTCAGGTTCGCCTTTTACTACATCCCTTTTTGTCGCTCGCATCCAACTTACATGACATACAAGATCACTTCCGGATTCGAAGAATTATCAACTTTTCCACCACTCGCAATTGGAGTCATGGGCTCTGCGGGCGGTGAGGTGCAAGACGAGGTTCGTCAGACGCTGTATCAGCTGGGCCGCGAAATCGGACAGCGAGGTTATGTGCTGGTGACAGGTGTCGCCCCGGGTTTGCCGCACGACTCTGTGCTCGGCGCAAAGTCGGAAGGCGGACTAGTGATAGGCATTTCGCCTGCATTGAATTTCCAGGAGCATGTTGAGCGGTACAAGTCGCCAACGCGTGGATACGACCTGATCGTATATACGGGCTCTGGATTAATGGGGCGAGAGATCGAGAACATTCGCAGCTGCGATGTTGTCGTGATTGCCGGAGGGCGTTCCGGCACACTGGGTGAGTTTGCTATCGCATATGACGAGGCCAAATTGATCGGTGTACTCACCGGTACCGGCGGAATAGCAGATCACATTGACGAGCTACTCGGCGTGATGAACAAGGAGACCGGTGCAACGATCATCTCCGATCCGCACCCCGTGCACCTGATCGACAGATTAGAGCGTGTGTACAAAGAGAAGATCCTGCCGAAGCACCTATCACTAATGGACGGCCACGACCCCGACGGTGAGCTAGAAGGCGGCCGGCCACCGGCATAGAGCACAACTCAAGGGAAGGGACCCACACACGGCGGCGAGTGATGTCTACCCGAACAGCGGGTTTGTGGCTCCGAAGGCGTCAATTGCCGCTCCGGTCACGGCTGAACTGGCGTCGCTCGCAAGGAAAACGGCAACCTGTGCGATCTCATTCGGGTCCATCAGCTTAGGATTGTCGGATTTACCAGAAGTGTTGAACGCATCTCGATAACCCTCTGTGTCAGTCCCACCGGGGCAGATGGCATTCACATCGATCCCGTGCTGCTTCACCTCAGCTGCCAGTGATTCAGTGAAGCTGATAAGCCCGGACTTTGTGATCCTATAAGCACTGCGTCCTGCAGCTCCTTTGCGACCGCCGATGGACGAGATATTGATGATATTGCCTCTCGTACCGTCTGCGGAACGCTCGATCATGTTCGGCAGCAGCGCTTTTGTGATGAGGAACGTACCCATGAGGTTCACGTTCAGCACATCACGAAAAAGCTGGGTGTCGAACTCTGAAACCGGAATTCGCGAGTGGATGATGGCAGCATTGTTGACCAGGATGTCGACACCACCGAATTTTGCGATCGCTGCTTTTGCAACCCCGTTTATCTCAGTTTCAATGCCAATGTCGGCTGGTGCGGCCAGCGCTTGAACGCCGAGCGTTTCGGCTTCCTGCGCCAGCGCTCGCAGCCTGCTTTCGTTACGCGCGGTGACAACGATGTTGGCGCCTTCACGAGCAAATGCAAGGGCGATAGCGTGGCCAATGCCCTGAGATGCGCCCGTGACTAGAGCTATTCGACCTTTGAGACGTTGTTGCGTCACTGAACTCTCGATTCGTCTGATCTACTCAACTGCGAAAATATGAACACCGTCCTGGGTCCAACGAACTTCAGCAATATTGGCACCAATTGGAATCTGGAAAGCGAAATCAGCCTCGACCCATTCGCCCCTGGGAAGCTCCACTGTACCGGAGCGGGCAGTAGGAAAAAGAATGGAATCACCTGTAAAGGAATTCTCATCTATGGAGAAGCTCAATTCGTCAATATCAAGAGCCTCTACGAGGGTTCCATCTTTCAATACTAGTTGCATCATTTCACGTTGAATTTCGATCTCGCCGATCACTTCATCAGTTTGAAAGAAATTTAGACGTACTAAGACAACTCTGTGAAACAGCTCCGGTGGGACGATGCGAGTATATGAGGTGTCGCCGCTTTCTCCTTCGGATTCGAAGTCAAACCGAATTGCAGATGCTACTGAGTTGAGATTAAGTTGCAAACTATCAATGCGGTTCTCAATCCGTTTGCTGAGATGTTGTATCCAACTACCAGGAAACATGAAGTTCAGGAGTTCAAATGCTTCAAAGAAGGCACCGAACTCGTTCTCAACTGAACTCAAACGGACTTCGATCGCTCCACCGTTGAATACGTTGAGCGTGTGACCCACCGTCAGAGTCTGATCGTTCCGAGCTTTGCGTCCAGAAACCTCGGCTACGAGTGATCCTGAAACTTCCAAAACTTCGATCCCTTCTAAAAATTCAAATACCTCGATTTCTTCCTCCAACTCAGCAATCCTGTTATCAATCCATTCCCTCTCTGTCATCCCTTCCGGAATTGTAGGGATCAACGTCAGAACGAATTCCGCTTCTTCAGCACCTACGAAGTGAAATCCCAGATCGCTCTCCTGCTGAACATGCCAGCCGAAAGGCAGGCGGATGTTGTACTCGTAAATCTCGCTGGTGACGAAGACCGGGAATTCGAATAGTTCACCCGACTCCAGCCGGACGATTCGGCTCAATACCTCTTCGATACCTATTGCTCCATTGAACCCTTCCACCGGAGTGAATCCGAAGCTTCGAACAACAAAGGTGTTAATCCCAGTAATCTGGCCGGTAGATGTAACCAGCGGGCCGCCACTATTGCCTGGATTCACAGACGCTTGGTGCTGAATGATGTCTCTGCCTTCGGTCCGTACGCTCGAAACACCACCCTGTGTTGCCGTCAAACTGGGCAGGAGATGTTCATCCGGTGGGTAGCCCAAGGCGATTACGGTATCGCCAACTCGTACCTCACCAACGGGATCGAGCGGTATGAACGGAAATACTTCACCATCCAACGGCTGAATTCTCAGTACGGCAAGATCAGTTTCAGCGTCTGATCCAAGTACCGTTGCTTCATATATGACCGGTGATCCACCAAAAGGTCTTGGCACTCCCACGCGGATATCTTCAACATCCACAATCACGTGAAAATTGGTCAATATCAGCCCGCCTGGGTCGTAAACGAATCCTGATCCAAGATGCTGGGCTATCTGGCGAACACGGATCTGATTTAATTCAACGCCAGAGCCCACCGACACGACTGCCGGGCTGATGTCCTCGATGACATCCGCCAGCGTCGGGGCGGGAGTTGCCGTACTGGTTGGCGTGGTAGTAACGGTCGGTATGACCGTAGAGGTAGTTGTGGGTGATGGAGACGGAGTGGTAGTGGATGTCGGGGCGCTGGTTGCAGTTGGGGCAACCAGAATTGAGGTAGCGGTTGGCGCGGGACTAGGCGTTGCGGTTGAGGTGTCCTCAGTGGTACACGCTATGGCCATTACTAATAGCGCTGTGAGTAATGTCACTATTCGCCAATTCATCCCAGCATCCGAATACTTCATCCCATTCGCCTCTCTATCGCGGCGTATATTCAATTATTCGGCTTTAACTAAGCAACGGTTTTACAACCCGCTCGTCTGCTGTAGATTTCGCCTACCGCTGGACTCTGCCCGACACGTCGCCGCCTGCTACTGCCATCACCTCTTTGACGGTGACGAGGTTGAAGTCACCGTGGAAGGTGTGGGCCATTGCTGACGACGCCACTGCGAAATCGAGCACCTGCTGCGATGTCCAGCCATCCTGCAGGTTCCCGTATATGATTCCAGCGGAGAATGCGTCTCCCCCACCAACCCGGTCGACGATCCGTACGGCGTATTTTCGGCCCATCGAGATCTCGCCATCGTCGTAGTAGATCGCGCTCCAGTCATTATCGTCAGCGGACTGGCTCTCACGGAGAGTGATGCCCACCTTCTTGAACCCGAACTGGTCCACTAGCTCCTGCACCACCGGCCTATAGGCCTCGGCGTCGATCTCACCGGTCGAAACATCTACGCCTTCAGCAGCAACCCCAAGACATTTCTCTGCGTCTTCCTCGTTGCCAATCGACACATCGACGTACTTCATCATTGGCTTCATAACTGACTGGGCTTTTTCCGGCGACCACAGGTTCTTGCGGTAGTTCATGTCGGCACTGACGGTCAAGCCAAGCTGTGAAGCGGCTGCCGCGGCCTCATCACACGCCGCAGCCGCGGTTTCTGAGATGGCCGGTGTGATGCCAGTGAAGTGGAACCAGTCTTTGCCCTGAAACACTTTCTCCCAGTCAACGGTGCCAGGTTTCAGTTCGGCTATGGCCGCGTTTGCACGGTCGTAGACCACCTTTGAGGCACGCATTGCTGCGCCGGACTCGAGGAAGTAGATGCCAAGCCTGCTCCCCTGCCGCAAGATCTCCGATGTGTCGACGCCGAACTGTCGGACATAGTTGACGCATGCCTGTCCGATTTCGTTGTCCGGAATGGCTGTCACGAATGTGGCGTCAACTCCGAAGTGAGCGAGCGAGACGGCGACATTGCATTCCCCACCGCCGTACGTGACCTCGAACTCACGCGCCTGGGTGAAACGCTCTCGCCTCTGAGTTGCGAGACGGAGCATTATCTCTCCAAATGTGACGACCTTTGCCATTTTCTTCTCCAGAGATTTTTTCTACAACTCAGTCAATTGTTTGCCTGATTCACGCGGTACCGAACGGGGCGACCGGAATCATGATAGTTCGGTGGGTTTAGTTGCCCTTGAGTCGCTTGATGAGAGCCACGACGTCTTTGCTACGTTGCTCGAGTGTTGCCCAGTCGTTGTTTTTGACGACATCAGCACTGGCGAGCTTTGAGCCCATGCCGACCGCAACGACTCCGGCCTCGAACCAGGGCTTGAGCGACTCTTCAGTGACATCCACACCGCCCGTTGGCATGATCGACGACCAGGGCATTGGTGCGAGGACATCTTTGACGAATTGTGGGCCACCGACTGCCGAG
>JAJCYX010000307.1 GCA_029262715.1 Chloroflexota bacterium | reverse complement strand
TGTCGCCCAGCTTCCAGATGTAGACGCCTCGAACGTAGACGCCGAGCCGTTCTGAAAGCGCGAGTAATCTGTCTTTCAGTTCGCCGTCTGGTAGCGGCTCGAACTTGAAGAAGAGCTTGAAGAGGAGGACAGGGGCGAGGGCTGATAGCACGATGAAGAACAGCATGAACCCTGCACCTGCGACGAGCCACCACGTTCCGGGGAGTTCTCGCAGCAGATAGTAGATCAGTTCGACCGCGCCGACGATGAACACAAGCTGCAACGCTTCGCCCTTCGCCCAGTCGTTGAACCACTGCCCGAGTGTTGACTTCGACAGATTGAAACGCTTTTCGACTACGTATCCGGAGTAGATATCGAGCGGAAACGTGAACGCTTCGAGTGCCAACGAGACGATCACAACGTAGATCAGCACGATCACCGCTGCTGAACTGGTCCAGTCTTCGACAACGTCGCGAAGCTCTTCGGACCAACCTGCGAGCAAGAACACAAGCGGCAGAGTTATCGACAGAACGAGGTTCGCCAGTGTGAGACGCAGCCGAATGCGCTCATATCGCTGTGCCTGTACGGTGTCTAGTTCTGTTTGGGCGGCGGTTCCGTCGTCCGTTTCGACGTTTGGAACGGGCTGCGTCAGGTCTTCATCCAAATTCGAACCAGGTGCTGTCTGTTCGGTATCTTCAGGCAAATTCAGTTGCTCATTCTCGGATCAGTTCTTCCAACGCTAACCAGATCAGACATCCTACAGACCTTGTCACGTCATTTCGCACAGCAGTGTTAAATCCCCTCTCCCAATCTGGGAGAGGGTGAGGGTAAGGGCCAAGTCGGCCTTTGGCCGACCACTTCAATCACTCAATAAGCGCTCAGAACGACAGACTGCCGACCCTTCACTCACACCCAACCTGCTGGTCGAGATATCATCGGCAAATGCCCAATAACAAGGTCATAGAAAGTTTTGCCGCCGCCGTTGCAGACATCCCGGACGGGTCATCCATCATGATCGGTGGATTTGGCGGCTCAGGTGGCCAGCCAACACGCCTCATGCTCGCTCTGCGGGACCAGGGAGCCAAAAACCTCACCATCATCGGCAACGTCGCGGGCATCTCAGCCACAACCTACTACGGCTGGCGGGAAGGCCCTGACGATCCCCAGCCCGTCGACCAGGGCGTGTTCTTCGCCAGCGGTCAGGCGGGCAAGATCATCTGCTCGTTTCCGGTCCCCGGCACCACAAACCCTCTCAGCGAGATAGAAAAGGCGTGGCGTGAGGGCAAAGCAGAGGTCGATATCGTTCCGCAGGGCACGCTGATCGAGCAGATTCGAGCCGCAGGAGCTGGAATTCCAGCCTTTTACACGCCAACCGGTGTCGGCACCCCGGTGGCAGAAGGCAAGGAGACGCGTGAGTTTGGCGGCCGCACTTATCTGCTGGAGCACGCGCTGCACGCCGACTACGCTTTCGTGCGTGCTCAGAAAGCAGACACACACGGCAACCTGCAGTACGTCGGCACGAGTCGCGCCTTTAGCCCTGCGATGGCAACGGCAGCAAACGTGACCATCGCTGAAGTTGACCAGATCGTTGAACCGGGAGGAATAGACGCCGAAAGCGTCAGGACACTCGGCGCCTATGTGAACCGCATCGTGCAGCGAGAGTCGGGAGACCCGTACCCGTGAACCCCAAAATAACCACTGACCCTGCACCTCGCCTCACACGAACCGACATCGCACGCCGCGCTGCGCTCGATCTGCCGGACGGCGGTATCGTCAACCTTGGTATCGGCATACCAGCGCTCTGCTCTGACCTTCTGCCAGAAGGAGTTGAGCTGCGCTACCAGGCTGAAAATGGCATTCTTGGCTTCTCAGAGATGGATACGAAGCTGGACGGCGACCCGAACATCATGGACGCCGGAGGCAACTTCCCGAAACTCGTGCCCGGCATGGCGTTCTTCGATTCTGTCGAGTCGTTCAACCTGATCCGCGGCGGGCACATTGATGTAACAGTGCTCGGTGGTCTACAAGTCTCAGGAAAAGGCGATCTCGCAAACTGGATCATCCCTAAGCGGGGCATCGGCAGCATCGGCGGCGGCATGGACCTTGCTGCTAACGCGAAACGGGTGATTGTGGCCATGGAGCACACCACCCGGGACAATAGTCCCAAGATCGTCAACGAGTGCACGTTCCCACTCACCGCTCCCGAATGCGTGGATGAAATCATTACCGACGTTGCAGTCATCAAAGTGACATCAGACGGCCTGGTTTTGATGGAAGCTGCACCCGGCTGGTCGCCAGGCGATGTTCAGGCGATAACTGAGCCGATATTTGCAGTGTCAGACGCATTTACTGAATTTCGAACAATGAAAACGTAGCTGGTTACCATACTCGAGGACACTCAAAATGCCCGGTGAAACGTTCAAGGAGTACGTCGACTCTTTCTCTTACGGCTCGCGCACTGACCTGTTTTTCAAGTGGCTAAAGGGCGCGGCCGAGGCTGACGCCGAGGACTACATCCAGTCTCTGCTGCAGGAGCTTGGTGAGGTTTCGGATACGGGTGATCTCTCGAAATTCTTCGAGATGACGTACGAGGCCCAGCTTGCTGCAAACTCGCCCCCCGGTGAAGACCCGCGTTGGAAGTACGAAGACGCACCGTTCACACCGCTTTCTAAGCCACTTTCCGAGATGAGAGTCGGGCTGATTACATCGAGCGGCCACTACGTCGAGGGCGAGCCGCACGCGCCGCCTGAACTGTCTGACTACACGCAGGAAGAGGGCACGAAGCATATCGGCGAGTACGGACGTGCAAAGCCGTTCCTCTCTGCAGTGCCGATCGATCTCCCGCAGGAAAAACTCGGGGTGCATCAGCCGGGTTACGACATTCGTGCTGCGCAAAAAGATCGAAACACAGTGATGCCGATAGATCGCATGAAGGAGATGGCTGACCAGGGTGTGATAGGTGAATTCGCATCGATGGCATACTCATTTATCGGACTGACATCGCAGATGCGCCTTACCAGGGAGGACGCACCCCAATGGGCGGAGCGAGTAAAGGACGAGGGCTGGGAGGCTGCCGTTCTCGTACCCGTTTGACCGGTCTGTCATGTGTCCGTCGGACACATCAGCAGGGCATTCGAGACAGCAGGTACTCCAACGGTCATCATTCAGTCGAACGTCTACCGAGGCCGTGTAGTTGTGATGAAGCCAGCGAGGGTGGTGTATACGAAGCACCTGATGGGAAGGCCAATGTCCGCTCCGTTCGACACAGAACGCCAAACTCACGTGCTACGTGAAGCCTTGAAGATGCTTGAGACAGCAACAGAGCCGGAGACCAGCGTGATCCTGCCGGATGCGTACCGAATAGCACCGAAGTAGGGTTGCAATACGAACTGTGGTGTCATCCCACCGTCGTTCCAGATGACACCAACGCACACAGGCTGTCAAAATAGAGAACACGGCTGCTCGTAACTGACCAGCTTGCACTCATTAAAAAAGGACCACGGTCCATGTTTGAATCACTCTCTGACCGGCTGACCGGCGTCTTTGGCAAACTCACATCACGTGGACGCCTGTCCGACAAGGACATCGACGCCGCACTGCGCGAAGTCCGAATGGCACTGCTTGAAGCAGATGTCGACTTCAAGGTCGCTCGCCAGTTCATCAAGGACGTCAAGGAAAAAGCCAGCACGGAAGAGGTCTTCGCATCTCTCACGCCCGGCCAGACGGTCGTCAAGATCGTTCAGGAAGAACTCGTCTCCATACTCGGTGGCGAACACGTCGGTCTCGAACGAGGCGAAAAGCCGCCCACTGTCATTCTGCTCGTCGGTCTCCAGGGTGCAGGTAAGACGACTGCAGCGGCCAAACTCGCACTTCGACTCAAGAAAGACGACCAGACAGTCATGTTGGCCGCCTGTGACCTGCAACGTCCTGCGGCAATCGACCAGCTGAAGCAACTCGGCGAGCAGATCGGCATCGAGGTCTACTCGGAAGATCCAGCATCCAGCACTCCTGTCAAAGTGGCCAAGAATGCCGTCAAAAAGGCGTCCCATAACAACACGTTCTACCTGATTCTTGACACCGCAGGCCGCCTCGCCATCGACAACGACTTGATGAAAGAGCTAGTGGATATTCGCAAGGCGACGAACCCCGTCGAAACGCTGCTCGTGGTTGATGCGATGACCGGTCAGGACGCTGTGCAGTCCGGCTCAGAGTTCAACGAACGCATCGGTCTCACCGGCATGATCATGACCAAGATGGATGGCGACGCCCGCGGTGGCGCAGCTCTTTCCATGCGGTCCGTTACCGGTGTTCCGGTCAAGTTCATGGGTGTTGGCGAGAGAACAGACGCGCTTGAGGACTACCACCCGGACCGTCTCGCATCTCGAATCCTCGGCATGGGCGA
>JAJCYX010000306.1 GCA_029262715.1 Chloroflexota bacterium | reverse complement strand
TGCCTGTCTACTACTTTCCGAAGAGCGACATCACGATGGAGGCGCTGTCCGAATCGGGGCGCGTCGAAAATGATCCTGTAAAAGGCCGTACAGAGTTCTATGACATCACCGTGGGAGACCGAATTGTTCGCGACGGCGCTTGGAGCTGCGAATCTTCGGGCGGCGAGCAGGACCCGAGCGGACCGAACATAAGCGATCTGATCGAGTTCAATTGGAACAAGGTGGACTCGTGGTTCGAAGAAGATGAAGAAGTGTTTGTCCACGCAAGAGATCCGTATCACCGGGTGGACGTCGTAGAAAGCTCGCGGCGTATCCAGATCAGCGTCAACGGCGTAGAGGTTGCAGATTCCAGCAGGCCAATGATCCTGTTCGAGACTGGCCTACCGACTCGCTACTACCTTCCAAAGACAGACGTGCGGTTAGAGCTGCTGGAACGAACCGAATCTCACACCGCATGCCCGTACAAAGGAACGGCCGACTACTGGAGTGTGCGGACTGAGCAGGGCGTCGCCGAGGATGTTGTCTGGGGCTACGAAACGCCTATCCCAGAGACGCCAAAGATTGCAGGGCGGCTCTGCTTCTACAACGAGAAGGTTGATATGACGATTGACGGCACTCCGGTAGAGCGGCCAAAGACCAAGTGGTCTTAGTTGTCACCGTGGGAGTGGACAGCCGGTTCTTGCGGACCGTCCGACAGGTCATACTCAGCCTCTGAAAGTGATGACTCTGCATTCATGCTAGACAGGCGGGCTACCGTGTTCATCACCTCAACCATCTGCAGGTCGTGAGGCAGTGTCGGAGCGTGCTGGGCGTAGACGGTGTAGCCAACGTCATGCCAGTGTGGTTCATCTGGAGAGGCGCCAACCTTCCGCAGCTCTTCATGCGCTATAAGGTGGTCCAGGAACATGATGCCGTTCAGGTGGTCAACTTCGTGCTCAATGGCCTGGGCCAGCAGCTCTTCCGCCGTCAACTTGAAACGCCCACCGTTCTCGTCGAGAGCTCGCGCATTAATGTGCACAGATCGCGTCACAAGACCGCTGTAACCCGGCACACTCAGGCAACCTTCCATCACCTGCCTCGAACCCTCGCGGTTCGTGACTTCGGGGTTGATCATGGTGAAAGCGTCCTGCTCAGGCACCTGAATCGTAATGATTCGCTTTAGCTCACCGACCTGCGGGCCAGCGAGCCCAACACCATGTGCGTTCTGCAACGTTTCAACCATGTCTGCAGCCAGCCTGCGGACGGCATCGTCCACTCGCTTAATAGGACGTGCTTTCCTGCGCAGGATTGGGTCGGGGAAGACCCGAATTGGAAGAATTGCCATCTGCCAATTGTGGCAGCCTGCGCCGACAACTGCCACATATTCGTGACCAGTTAGTGATTTTGACTCCTGTGGAATTAGGGAAAGCACCACGTACCTGTGGTGCGTCTGCCGACGTGAGCAACCGTCAGGGAACACACAATGAGTCAGTACGCCGACTTGCGATGACACGCAGTCGCTAATCGTGGAAATTTCGTGATCATTCGATATTAATCATGTGTAGAGCAGAGATCGATGCCCAGGATTCGCAGGATCAGAAGACGGAAGATCAACAAGGCCGCTCAAGCACCGGCCCAGCTTGATGCCGTAAAGTCACCGGGCTCTGAAGATCAGGCTCCCGGAAGTACCAGTCGGGTTGTGATCGTCGGCGATCGCATCTTCAATCTGAAGCTGTCTAATCTGATGGGTGGTGAAACCGACTTCAAGATCGTGGCAACCGCGGATACGCGAAGAGATGCCTTTGCTTTCCCGAACGAATTTGCAGCAGAGCTAACAGTCGTGGACGTTGATTTCGACGGACATGGTCAAGGAATCAAACTTGCGCGGGAACTCAATGAAAAAAGCCCTGGCTGTGCTTTCATGCTTATCTGTGGCCCGTTCACCTCGACCACAGTCCAGACTCTGTGGGTGTACGGCGCAGACTCGTGGTCAGTGATCACACAGGCCACTGCCAAAAGCCCCGCACATTTCGCTGAAGTGGTGAGTTCTGCTGTGCACGGCATACCGTGGATAGAGCCAGGGATCACGCGTGCACTGCGAGAATACGGCCCTCGTCCGAATTCACTGGACGAACGCAAACTGTTGGTGTTCGAGCGCGATCAATCGAAAGCCGTTTAACTCGAGGCCTGATACCCATATTCTTTAGGACAGAGAAACCGGGTCCACATCGACGCCCCATCCGGCCCCGGCCGGCTCCTCGTCCAGCAGTTGCTCCGGTCCTGCGCCTTTCAGCACGATTTGCCAGCGGAACATGCCCCTGACCCTGAACGGAACGGAAGGCGTTGGGCCGATCACCTCGATACCCGTGAGGCCACTGATCTCTCTGCGTCGCTGGAACCTTGCCGCTGTATCGTAAGCGTTCTCGTGCGCTTCGACCGCATCCGGTCCTGCGTACAATAGCCGGATCATCTTCGAATACGGCGGCAAGTCGTGCCTCGCACGGATCTCAATCTCACGCTGGTAAAACCATTCGTAATCCTGTGCGGCAGCTGCCTGGATGGCGTAGTGCTCAGGCTGCATCGTCTGGACAACAACCTCGCCACCTGAAGGTCCGCGCCCCGCTCGGCCAGCAACCTGCGCAAGCACCTGGAACGACCTCTCTGCCGACAGAAAATCTGGCACCGCAAGACCGATGTCGGCAGAGACAACTCCGACAAGAGTGACCGCAGGAATGTCGAGACCCTTTGCCACCATCTGTGTGCCGACCAGCACCTTCGGTGTCCCCTCAGTGAAGCGTTTTAGTAGCTCCATGTGGTCCTTGAACGTGCGAGCGGTGTCGCTGTCCCAACGCATCGCACCGGCTCTTGGAAAGTGCTCGTTAACCACCTCGACAACGCGCTCCGTGCCCGGCCCGGTGCGCTTCACGCTGTTCCCGCCGCAAGTTGGACACGCTCTCGAAGTGCGCACACGGTAACCGCAGAAATGGCATTCCAGTCGGGCTGCACGTTTCTCGGTCGCTGCATGGTGCGTCAGCGTGTTGTCGCACCTGCGGCAGTTGCGCATCACACCGCAGTTGGTGCACTGCACAAAACCCGCGAGACCGCGGCGGTTCAGATACAGAATCACCTTACCGCCGTTGCCTATTGCTTTCCGCATTGCTGCAAGAAGTGGTCGAGAAAGAATCTCAGTGTGCCTGTCCCGAAGCTCGTCTTTCATATCCACGACGCGGACGCTGGCACGTCCGTCTACTGGCGAATCTGTCGGCGAATCCGGCACAAGACCGGTGATCTCCTGCGGTCTG